>NZ_JAKSYQ010000088.1:0-116157 GCF_022829665.1 Methylobacterium sp. E-041
CACACGTGTTGCTGAGCCCGACAGCCTGCGCAGCCTCGGCAAACCGCCTGCGTTCGTCCAGAATCGGGTTTCCCCGAAGAGCTCGACCATGGACCGCCATGCGGGCATGCTGCTGCGTGTTCAACGGGGGCGCTCGGTCAGGGTTGGTTGGCTTCTCAACCCCAGCCTCTCACCCCCGCCGCTGGTGAACAAGCTTCATAGCTTCGACAGCTAGCCGCCGGCGCGCGCTATCGGGCGCGAACCAATTCCTGTCGTGCCGCCACTCACGGTCGTTGCTGAGCAACCAGATGTGGTCGTGCGAGAACGCCTCCGTGATGAGGGGAGCGGCGACCCGGCGAAGGACGTGTCCATCCTTGTCCGAGAAATCCGGCGTGTACTCGACCGGCCCGATGACGATGCGGTCCTGGGGGCCGAACACGAGGCGTGGAACGTGGGGCGTCGGGTAGGGGGTATGATGGCCGGCGCTCATCACTGGGCTCCCCGGTCCACGATGCGCTCGATCCTGGTGCCGTAGTCGATGCGACCAGTCCCGACCATGCGGAGCACGCCTCGGTCGATAAGGCGCACGACGGCGCGGAAGCCATCGCCGGCCAGGCCGCTGGCCGCGACGAGGCAGGCCACCGTGGTGATGCCGGCGAGGGTCGACGCGATGCCCTCGACCACCTTGTCGTGCTCCGGACTACCGTCGGCGCGGACGGAGTGGAGGAGCGTGGCGTTGAAGACGGCGTTGCGGGGAACGTCCCGTTCGCTCATCCAGATCGCGCTGTCGGCGAGCGACCGCGGCACATGCCGCGCGATGAGGCGGATAAGGCCATCCAGATCGTGCTTTACCGCAATCTCCAAGGGCTTCACCGCCACAAGGATGCGCCGACCGTCCCGACGCCTCACGAGGAAGTCGAAGCGATGCTCACGCTCGACGCCGTCGGCATCGCGGTAGGTGACGGGTGCGATCTGCTCGCGGACCTCGACCACATCCCGGCGGGCGAGCAGCACCAAGAGCACCTTCCGCTCAAGCTCGCTCTCGAAGGTGATGACGCGGCGATGCTCGCCCCGGGTCACAAGGGCACCCCGCAGTGACCCCTTCTTCGGGACCACGATCCGGCGCGAGGCCGTCGAGCCAAGCGGCGGGGTGAACGGTGGGAACGAGGGACGGGATGTGCTGTGCGCCATAGGCGCGGTACACCGGTGAACTGCTGTGTTGTGATTCATTGCACAGGTCCTCGGACGTCGACCGCCAGGAAGCATCGCCTCGACTGACGGACATGACTGGAGAGTCGGGCGTGGCTGGTGCCGCGCCCGAGGGTTTCTTGAAGGTCGGATTTCGGGAGTCTGGAGTGGCTCGCGCGGCTGACTGCTAAGCGGCGCTGCGCTCGGCGACCGGGGCCAGTATTCGGCGTATCTCACTGGCATTGGCGAGGGCCTTATCCAGCGCCGCGGCCTCGCAGTTCGTCCCGCCACCTCGGCGCAATGCGAGTCGTGCGATCATGATGATGTTGCGGGCGAAGGCGGGCTTCGGGTCACCGTCGGCGAGGCGTAGGGCAGCCCCGTTGGGATGAGCGGAAAGCTGAGGCCAGATCGAGCGGCCGAGGCTGCGCTCAGATGAATTACGACCACCGGCTTCCAGCCAATGGGAGAGGGTCGTGCACCCCTTGCGGAGGCGCTTGCGACCGGACGCGCGACAGGCTTGATCGGATCCAGCCATGGTCTAAGGTCCTTTTGTGATCGTTCCCGCGTAGCTCACGTCTGGTGAAAGCGGGTCGATGATGACGAAGTGGCGAGTTGGCCTGGCAGGGCCGTCTCGTCGGCGTTTGGGCCTCTGGCCCGGAGGGCCCTCGACAAGTTCACGCTTGTCGGGGGTTTTCTTTTGCCCGCTCGTTGCGGGGGGAGCGTAGTCCGCCCAACCGAAGGCGAAGAAGCATCAGTAAGGATTGGTCCACTCGGACCTTGTCGCCGGTCGCCACGTCGAGACCGGAGGCACCAAACCTTCAAGGATTGCACGAAGCGTCCATTCGGCCGCCGCGAGCATAGCTAGGTCGTTCTAGCAAACTTGTAAAGGATCACCGTCGTCTAACTTGGAGGTGGAATGTCAAGGGGTAAGAATTTGAGACTTGGAATTCCAAGGATTAGATGACCTATCCTACGAAAACCGAATTCCCTCGGCGTCACCTTGTGTCACCTTCGATTGTCGGATGCTTCGGAAACTTTTGGTGAGCAGTATCAGGGCAGCAAGCCTGCCGGGGTTGGCAAGACTCTACGAGTATGGGTGGAGCTAGGGAATTCATCCGACACCCCCTCGATGGGGCATCGCACTGGTCAGGTCGGCGAACCTTCCAAGCGGGCCCGGCAATGGCCAGCAGGGAACCTGACGACGTTGCCCTCGGCCTTCCGGCGGTAGCGGGCTTCGAGGACGGCTTCCTCGGCGACCTGCATGCCCAGATCGATCTCCACCAGGATCGAGCCGGTCATGTCGTCGAATGACTGCGGGTCGAGTTCGAGGGCGCGCCTCGCCCGCATCAGGCCGAGCATGACCTGGGCGATCCGCTCGTCGGGGTCCTCAAGCATGGGGGCCTCCCTTGCGGGACTGGGGAGCACCCTTCGCGAGAGCCGTCGTCGCGTCGGCAATGATGGCGCGAACCTCGGCGCCGCCGATCACGCGGCATTCGACCAGGCGATGCGCGATCCGGTCGATCAGGTCGCCGTTCCGGCTGACCAGATCCCGACTGACTTCGTAGAGTCGTGAGAGGTCTTCCTCGCAGGTTCTCCGAAAAGCGGGATCGAACCTGATCAATGCCAGTGCGTCATCTTGATCGCCCCTATAGAGCAGGGACTTTCCGAGGCCCCAACTCGCATGCTTCCCGGCGACGAGGGCGGTGGCGTGCGCCAGGTCCGAGCGTGAACCGCCTGCCGAGCCCGAGGTGACCGCGCCGAAGTGCTGATCGGCGGCACGGCCGGCCAGGATGCACACAATGAGGTCGTCGAGCTCCGAGGGCGACATCTTGGACGTGTCGTTCAGGCGGCTTGAGGTCCGCCCCGCGAATTCCCCCTTGGCCACGATGGACACCGTGGTGACATCCGCGGCGCCCTTGAGCTCCAGGGCGACGGCATGGCTCGCCTCATGACGTGCTACCGAGAGTTGCTCGGCTGGCGAGCGGGTCTCGGGTGGAACGATCCGCGCGAGTAGGTCCATCATCGTCATCGGGCGCTTGGCCGCCGCCGCGACCATGCGGGCACCGGAAGCCCACCCGGCGATGTCGGCACCGGTCGCCCCGGCGCCGATGGCCGCGATGGGCGCCAGATCCTGATCGTCGAGGTCGCCCGCCAGGTGCTGGCGCAGAATGCCCTGGATGGCGACCTCGTCCGGCAGGTCGATCCGCACGATGCGGTCGAGGCGTCCGGGTCTCGTCAAGGCGGGGTCGAGCCTTTCCGGAAAGTTGGTCGCACCGATGATGATCAGCTTCGATGCCGGGCTAGATACCGCACCATCTAGAGTAGTTAAAATATGTGAAACGACGTTAACCCAGTATTCGCGATGTCTACTATCGCAGGTTTCTCGGTTAGGTAGGCTATCGATTTCGTCGATCAGCAACACTCCACCAGCCTGGGATGCCTCCAGGAAAATCTCGTCTACCTTTCTGCAGATATCGTTCAGGTATCCACCGGTCTGGGCGAACCAAGAGGATACGCTTGTTGCGGTAATACCGACCCCCAACGACTTGGCGATGCTTCGCGCCAGGGATGTCTTGCCGGTTCCGGGCGGGCCGGCCAAGACGAAACGCGTCCCGGCCGCAGGCCAGGGAGCGCCGAGCCTATGGGCCTTGACGGCTTCGACCAGGGCCCTGGCGTGGTCGCCGGCCGGCCCGTAGCCCCAGGTGTCCTCGACGAGCGGGACGTCGGCGAGGTCGGAGCAGGCTGACCGCTTCGAGGCGGAGGCCGCCTTGAGTCGTCGGATGCAATCGCGCGACGTGCTGCCCTTGCGGAGGCAGGCCGTGATCTCGTCGAAGCTCAACCCCCGGATGATGTCGACGGGAATGGGTCCACCCCTCCGGCCGGTGACCAGTCGGATCGTGGCGCGGATGGCGCGCGCGTTCGGGGCGCCGATGTCGACGCGCAGGTCCGCCGCCGTCATCAGGGCCGCGGGAAGGTAGCGGTCCGGGGCGGTCGAGACCCCTAGCACCGAGCGGCCGGCTGCGAGCGCGCCCGCGACGAAGTCGTTTCCGACAGAGCCCTTGTCGGAGACCTTCTTCGAACCGTCCCGCTTCAGCACCTCGGTCCAGGCTCGAAACGAAGTGAGTGCGTGTGCGATGGGCGAGACCCAGTCGGCTCCGGGGACGCCGACGACCAGGGCCAGGCTCGGGGGGGTCAGGATGCGGGCGATGACCCGGCTCGGCAGCGTCGCGTTCACCGTGGCGATGGCGAGGATCGTGCTGACGCTTGCCGAGGCCAGCACCTGCTCGGGCGTCGCCGTCTCGGCCTGCTCGCCGTACCCGGGGTACCCGTCGAGGCCATCCCCCTCGGCGTCGATGACCACGTGGGCGGCCTTTCGCGGCAGCGTCTTGAGGACCTGGGCGGGCGTCTTCGTTTGCTTCTTCATGGCGGCCTCCGTCGAAGGGCCGCCGTGCGCGTCCATGCGCGCCGGTCAGGCCCCGAGGGGTGTGTCGGATCGGGTGAGGGGGATGTTGGGGGCGCACGGACGGCCAGGCTCCGGGCGCGATATGCGTTTCAGGCGATTGTCGGGGGTCATGGGATGCTCCGGGGATTCGGTGTCACTGCGGGTCGGGGTCGCCCGGGTCCCACCCGTCGAAGTCGACGCGGCGGGCGGATGCGGAGACCTTGATGCCGGTGGAAGCCGGGGCCGTGCGCCCACGTAGCCGGTCCGCCTGCGTCTCGGCCTCGATCAACACGGCCTTGCCCAGTGCGACGAGGACGGCGGCCACCACCCGGGCATACGCCTGCGATGGGAAGGTCTCCGCTGCCAACGCGAGGCGGCGGAAGATTTCCCCGATGTGGCGTGCCGTGTCCTCGGCGTCCGGAGGGGGCTCGGTCAGGGCGGACGGCGGGGCGTTGGTTTCGATGCGGTCGTGGGTGACGTCGGTCATGGCGGCCTCTCGGGCCGCCGGACGCGTCGGCGTCGGTCAGGCCCCTGGAGCGATCCGGGAAACGGGCGCGGTCCTGCCGGAAGGCAGGCGGCAGCGTCGCGATATGAGGTCTGGACGGGGCACTGCTTGATCGGGTCCTGAGGCGGTGTCGCCCGTGAACGGATGGCGAACGGTTGCAGATGGATCGCTCGCAGGTCAACAGGCCTCGGCGGTTCGGGGCCCTGATCGTCATGCCTTATTTTTCGGGGCGGTGGATCCCTGTGGAAGATACCCCCAAGTTTATGGGTATCAGTGCGATTGGGCTCGCTGGCCCGTCGGCACCCCTCGTGCTGACGACAGATGCACCCGTGCACGGGGGTCGCCTTCCGCCGGCCCACGAACGCGATGTCCGGTCTGCCAGGGAGATCCTTACTGTGAAGGCGGTAGCCGTATCCTGTCTGCCGCAGTAGTTGCCGGACTAGAAGCTCAGGCTTTGTGTCCTTTGATTTGCTGCCCCCCATTGACGTGCGGACGGCGCCACGGACAGCTTCCCACTCTCCCCAGGCAGGCTCACCAGATACCCGGAATTGCCGATGCCACGGCCTTAAAGAGCGGCGGCGGCACCGCGTTACCAATAACGCGGTAACGGAGTCGGGTGCCTCCGGTGTCGGGGAACGTCATGTCTCCGAAGCCCTGTAGCCGTGCGGCCTCGCGGTAGGAGAGGCGCCGCGCAGGGCCATTGTCGATGAAATGCCATTCGTCCGGGCCAGCCCGCATAAGGCGGGGGCTCACCGGATGAAGCGGCGTATGCCTGCTGTTCGCCACGATGGTCCGGCTGACCTGCTCCCAATCGCGCCGGCGGTCCCTAGAAAGGTAATACCAGTGGAAGGGCTGGTCATCGTACTCGCCCTCCGGCCAAAGGGGCAGGTCCCCGATCCGGTCGCGGATCGTCGGGCAAGGCGGCAGTCCGGAAGCGTCCTGGCCGAGCAGGCTGTGCGTTGGCAAAGGGAACTCGTACTTGAGGCCGAGGTCGGAGCGGATGCCGACGAAAAACATCCTCGTCCGCTCCTGCGCCACGCCGTATTCGCGTGCATCGAGGACCGACCAGGTGACCCGGTAGCCGGCCATCCTGAAACGGGTGAGTTGGTTGACGGCTAGGTGCTGATTGTTGGAGTTCCGCATCCCCGAGACGTTCTCCACGATGAACGCCTTCGGCTTGATCTGCCGTAACGCCCTGTCGAACTCCCTGTAGAGATAATTGATCTTCCGGTCGGCCTCGCGGACGCCTCCGACGCTGAAGCCCTGGCAGGGATAGCAGCCGGCGAGCAGGTCGACCTTCGGGAAGTTGCGGACGTCGGTGATGCTGCCCAGCACATAGTCCGTCTACGGCATGTTCGCTCGGTAGACGTCGCGGGCGTACCCCATCACGTCGTTGGCCATCACCACGTCAAAGCCCGCGCCTAGAAGGCCCGCATCGCTTCCGCCGCAACCGGTGAACAATGAAACTGCCTTAGGCATCCTACCCTGCCTTACCCGCCGAATCCGGGATATCCATCCAGGAGTGCACGGATTGTAGCGAATGGCCAAGCATGGCACCGCCGATTGCATAACGCCGAAATTGCATCGCTGAGGTCTAGCGGTGCAACTCGAAGGTGCTATCCTGGTCGCGTGAGCGGGGGAACGAGCATCAGGCCCGAAAGCGGCCAACCCACAGGTTTCATGGAGTGGGAGCGCGCGCTCACCCGCCATTTCCTCATGGTGGGCACTGGCGGAGATGCCTCACCGATCCGCTCATTCGAGGTCTCCGACGAAACTATCGCTCAGGCGGGAGGCTTCACCGGCGGTGATGCCATCGAACGGGCGATGGCATCTTTTACACGGCATGTCGTCCAGGCCGGCGGTCTGCCAGACGCCCTGCGCCAGGGCCTTCATCCCAAGATGGACGCCTGGGAATTGCCAGGCTGTTTCGCTTATCTGGTGCTGACCCTTTACGTCGCCAGCCTTCACGGCAACGGCGACGAGGACCGTAACGGCGACTTCAGGCACAAGCTACGCCGGTTCCTTGGCAGCGACCGAACCTTCATGGAGCTTCCGGGCGTCGCAGGAATGTGGGCCAGCCTGCAGAGATGGCTCGCCCGGCGCAGGCAGGATGACGGCTCCTACAGGGAACTCGTGTTCCCGGAAGTGCCTCGAAATTGGGTCCACATCGGGATCACACTCAAGTTCGCCTTCCCTACCAAGACGGACGTGACGCTGATGGCGTCGTTCCTCCATGACAGGCCGCATGTTGCCGCCGACCCGCTCAGGCTCGTCTCCGAGTTCGCATCCTTGATCGACCGTGGGCGGCGCTCGGCCGGCATGGCCGACGCCTTCGAGGACTTCCGGGACGCATTCGCCTCCTGAAGGATCACCGCTTCTGGCGCCTGGTACGCACGTGCGCTCAAGGCGGCCAAGCCGCAGCGGCGGCGCCCGCCTACGTGTCCTGCACCTTCGATGCGGAAGGGCAACCGGCCTTTACGGTTTTTCGGGAAGACGGCTCCGCGGTATCGGCCGGACCCGGTCCGCTCTCGGATGCCGTTGCGGACCTTGCGGCGGCCGGCGGTCGCGTCGCGTCAGTCCCTCAGTTCCTGGTTTTCCGTCAGACGGGCTTCGGCAGGTGGAGGTCGGCGCACGGCCTTGACGGGGCAGGGCGACGCGTCCGCCTAGGATTACCGCGGTCCGCCCAGCATCGACTTGCGACGACGGGGTACGGGTTCGTCGAAAGCGGAACCTGGCTCTTCTCCGCAAAGCCCCTGCCGATTGGGCTTGCGGAAGAAGCGGTCGCGGGCTTTAGGCCAATCCGCGATGGAGAGAGGTTGGCATCCATCTCGGTTTCGGGAGGCGTTCGGACGGGGGGAGCATGGCTCGGCCGGCCCGCCTTCATGCCCTACGTCGACGCAGGCGGGACGGAACTATCGGTGCGGCCAGGCCCCGGTGCGGCTGGCTCCGTGAATCTTGATGTCCTCGACCCAGGATCAATGCGCCTACGTGCAGACGGCCGCGTAAGCGGCACATGGATCGTGGAGCCGCCCGGCAGGATTCAGCGGTCGTGCCGGCAGGTAGCCTTCACGCCGAACGCGCAGCCCCACCGGGATCTCGCCGGCGATGACGTCGGCGAGATCCTCTCGGATTGGTCGGACGAGCCCGATGTGGCGCCAACCGCCGGGCGAATCCCCCTCGACCCGATCTGGGAGGAGGCCGATGGCACGCTGCCCGACTTAATAGAGGCGGTCTATGCAGGCGGACGGCGCGGATGGGATGAGGGCGATCTGGTCGGCATCGTCGGCGAGGCGTTCGGGGATGCGGTAGACCCATGGATCATGCTGCGCCTCCTAAGGGACGCAACGCTGATCCAGCCGCGCCTGAGGCACCGGTGGCGGGGTAGGATCTGGACGCTCAGGGCACCCGCGCTCGCGCCCTTCCAAGGGGGCGCCATCGTCCAGGGCGCGGTCTGCGAGGCGGAGGCGGAACTGTTCCGCAAGGCCGCGTCAACTCTCGGCGGCCGGCCGTTCCGCAACCATGGCACCCTTGGTCTGTCGCCGCCGATTATAGGCTGTGTTGGCGGTGACCTGCCGGCTCTCGCCGGCCGCTTGGGGTGGAGGCTGGAGGAGGCCGGTACGTCAGCTGGGCCGGCGCCGATGGCTTTCCGCGAGACGAGCCATGCGCTGCTCGGGAAGGAAGCGGCTTCGCGTTGGGATTGGGACCTAGCGAAGTTCGTCGCCGACGGAAGGCGGGGCGATGGCGCCGTCAGCCTGACCCGCTTCGTTCAGGCAGCCTGCAGAGACCATGACGTCTATCAGATCTGCGCGGCCGGGCGGGAGCACCGCCTGATGTCGAGGGATGCGGCTGTGGTGCTGGCGCATTGCCTTGCCCGACGCCCGCTGTTCACGGTGTCTGACGGCATCCTCGAAGCTCGGGTCCGCGGAGCGTTCCTGCCGGATGGAATTGCGGCCGCGCTACGCCTCTCGTCCCTCGCCAATCCCGGCTGGGCCGACGGGGTATACCGGTACCGCCTCTCGCCGGAGCAGGCGGCCCAGCTGGCGATCCTGTTGCCGGGAGCGGTGCCGGGGATAGCTCACGCAGCTGTGATGAGCGTCGCCGATGAGCTAGCCTTCGCAAGGCATTCGTCCGGCCGGATTCGGGCGGTGTGGACGAACGGCACAATGACCACGACTGCGGCGAGCGAATCCGAATTCAGGAAGGGGTTACGATGAAGGTGCGTGACCGGGAGTACGTCGGTCGCAGCGGCCGGGGCCGGGATGCCAACGCATTAGTCACGCCCGTGGCCGAGCGGACGGAGGACGGTGCCTGGTCCACCCTTGCCGATGCGAGGGTCCTCTTCCCGAGGCAAGGCCAGATCGAGGTGCGCGGCATCCTTGCGAACTCGCTCAGAGAGGGCGACTGGGTCGCTTTCGGGTCCATGCCCAACGACCGGCACGGTTCGCCGGCAAACTTCCGAGCAAGCGCCCCGCGACGCTTGTCATATTTCCTGCCTACGGATGGACAGGCCGCGGTCGAGGAACGCCGCAGGCTCATCGTCGAGACTGGAATCGAGGCTGGAACGCCAGGCGATTGGTCGGTCGGGGTCAGGCAGGACGCATTCGTACGGGTGAAGCTAATTCAGGGCGAGGACGGGCGTCTGCGGGCGTCGGGCACAGACCTGGCTTCCTTGCCTCTCTGGCGTCTGACGCCGGACCTCGTCATCAGGCTCAACGGGGAGCAGGGGTCGCCAATCCTCTGCGACCACCATAGAGCGGAGCAACTGTCGGGCTCCGTCAACTGGTCGAGTGACCAGGACTACATCCGCATGGTTGCGGCGGCGCTCGGTCCTGAACGGCGCGGACCCGATGTTGCGCATCTTCTTTCCTGGGCCCTGCGCCAGCACGCGGACTCTCTCACCGGCCGCGTCTCTACGCTTGCGGGCGCCGATCCCGGCATCCTGGCCGAGATCGAGCGTTCGGGCGTCCTGGCGGAGCGGCTCGCGGACGAACGCGACCTCTTAAACCAATTCAAGGCGGGGCTGCGCGCCGACCCGGCCGTCAAGGAGTACCTGGAGCAGGCTGCGGCCGAAGCTGCCGCGGCGGCGTTGCCGGCGCTGGAAAGCGAGGCCCGTGCGGAGATCGAGCGTGGGATGGTGGCAGAACGAGCCGCAGCCCACGAACAAGTCCAGGCGCTTATCAAGACCCTCGAAGCGGATGAGATGGCCGCCCTTGAGGCGCGCTGTGCCGCCGAGGCGGCCAAGCGCGACGCGGATCTCGCGGAGGCGCGCCGCACGGGTATGGAAGAGGTTGAGGCCGCGGTCGCCGGACGTCTCGGGCAGGCGCACGAAGCCGTCAAAGCGGCCGAAGCCCGGCGCGCTTACTTGGAGGGCGAGACCGAGGACTTCGCCGAACGCAGGCGCCTGCTTGAGGCGGCGGTCGCGGCGCTCGCCGAAGAAGAGCGCAGCAAGCTCGAAATCGTGGAGCGCCTAATCAAGGCCGGAGACGATGCAACGGCGCTGGGCAGGCCGGCCTTCCAGACAATTCTGCATCGCTGGCCGACCGACCCCGCGGGTGAACGTGAGGTGGGGCTACGGGACCTTGCCGGCCTCGCGGAGAAGACCGGCCTGCTGACGTCATCCGGGCTTGAGACCCTCCTGCGGATCGCGGTTCTCGCGGAGGCCGGCGAAGTCCCGATCCTATATGGGCCCGACACAGGCGACCTCGTGGAGGTGGTGGCGCTCCTCATGGCGGCCGGGCGGGTTGCCACACTCTACGCCGACCCAACGCTGATCACATTCGACGACTTGTGGACGCGAGCTGGCTCCGGCGTCCCCACACCCTTGACTGCCGCGCTCTCCAAAGCTGCGGAAGGGCGCCCGACAATCGGCCTCGTCGAAGGGGCGGACCGTTCGGCGGCCCGGTTCTGGTACCCGCAATTGGCAGATGCGGCACGTCGAGGCCGGCTTCCGGCCGGCTTCGTGCCGCTCGTGACCTTGTCGGACCCAAAATGCGAGGAGGCAGTCTCGATCTCGGCGGATGGCCCGATAGTCGCCGTAGAAGGCGTTTTCGCAGATGGGGCGGCGGCGGTTGCTCCGCTTGCATTCGCTGAGATGTCTGGGACGCCGACGGCCTATCTGAGGCAAAGCCGCGAGCCTGATCCCGCCGCTGCGTCCAAGTTCCTGCGTAAGCATGGCGCCGGGCTCGGGCTCACGGCGTCCATGCGGCTCTCGCGCGTCCATGACGCCGCTCTGTCCGCCTTGGGTCAAGATGAAGGATCGCGGTTTGCCGCCGCGCTGAAAGTCCTTCTCGTAGGTCCCGAGGCCGCTGTTGCGCCTACCGGAACGCCGAAGCCATACCTCGCGGTCGGAGCCTAAGCCATGTTGGATCCCGTCGGCGGCTTCGCCCGCATGCTCGACTTCTTTGTGTCCTACGTCGACACGTCCTTCCGGATCGCCGACCGGGACGTAGCGCGTGAGAGACGCGACCTACTGCTCTCGCCAGACGTCCTCGCCGCGGAGCCGCTCGTCGAGCCCGTACTGCGCTACGCAGCGAACGACCTCGTGCTTGAGCAACTCATCGGGACGGACGTCCTATCGCCCCTCAGCCCCGAGGCGCAGCGCGCGTTCGTCGAACTCGCCCTAAGCGGATTGTTCGAGGGAGCGGACGCGGAAGGCGGACTGAGTCGGAAATCGCTCTACCCGCCCTACACCCACCAAGTTCGGATGCTGGAGCGCGGCATCCTCCCTGGGCACCCCAGCATCGTCACGTCCGGCACTGGTTCCGGGAAGACCGAGAGCTTCATGCTTCCGATCCTGGCGAGCCTGTCCGCGGAGGCGGTGAAGTGGTCGAGACCACAGGAAGGCTATCTCGGAAATACGTGGTGGCGGAAGGGTCAGAGGTTCAATAGGCGCAAGTCGCAGCGGACCGGCGAGGCGACTAACCGTCCGGCGGCGGTCCGCGCTCTCATCCTGTACCCAATGAACGCCCTCGTCGCCGACCAGATGGTCCGGTTGAGGAAAGCGCTAGATTCCGATGCCGCGCGTATCGTCATGGACGAGCGGTTCAACGAGAACAGGATCTTTTTCGGAAACTACACGGGCGACACACCCGTGACCGGGCACGAGACCCATCCTCGCTTGGCCGATGATCAGGTCGAGCGGAAAAGGCGCGCACGCCGCGGCTCAAAGCTACGGCTGGCCATGTCGCGGATGGAGGAGGACCAGAAGGCGGCCCGGGCGCATGATGCGCATACGCGATCCAAGTCTGACGGAAAGCCGTTTGAGGAGACGAAGTATATTTTCCCGTCCCTGGATGGCGGCGAGATGGTTTCGCGTTGGGATATGCAGGCATACCCACCGGATATCCTCGTCACGAACGCTTCCATGCTGGGCGCGATGCTGTCCCGCGAGGTAGAAGACGCAGTCTTCGAGAAAACCAGGGCATGGATCGAGAGTGATGACGACGCATACTTCTACCTGGTCTTCGACGAGCTCCACTTGGTGCGGGGCTCGGCAGGGACCGAGGTCGCATTCCTCGTCAAGTCGCTCCTGACCCGGCTTGGGCTGGACGATCCGAGGTACCGCCATAAGCTCCGCATACTCGCATCGAGCGCGTCGCTGCCGATAGACGGCCATGCCGGGGAACAGAGTCGCCGCTACCTGCGCGACTTGTTCGCACCGTTCGGCACATACGATAGCCCGGGCGCTGAAGGGCACGCAGACGCGGCGTTCTGGGGCAAGTGTATTGTACCGGGCGATCCAGAGAAAGTCGCCGCCCCTGAGGGGAAGGTGGACCTGGCTCCGTTCAGAGCCCTGCTCACTGCCGCATCGGGAGAAAGCCGCCTAGTCGCCTCCTACGGGGAGACCGAGGCTAACGCATTAGCCGTGCGCACTCTCGCGGAGAGCCTCGGCTTGCCATCTGGATCAACCGCAGAAATGGCCGGCGCGGTTTCCGCCCGTGCCGCTGCGCTGCTCGTCAGGGGGTGCTCGGGAACGGGACAGGCGCGCGCGACGCCGGTCTCGGAGATCGGCGAGGAGGTATTCGGCGCCGCGGACCGTGATGCGGTCAGAGGTCTGATGCTGGCGCGCGCCATCCCGGACAGCGGCGCCTGGGGCACGAAGGCGCCGGCGGGAACGCCTTCCTTCCGGGTCCACAACTTCATCCGCAACGTCGAGGGCCTCTTCGGGGCGCCGGTCGATTGCCATGACGGCAAGACGCGGTTCACGGACCTCACCATCGTGCGCGGCGTTACGCACGGCCCGCCGCAAGCCGGCGGCAGGCAGGGGCGGCGCCTCTTCGAGATGCTCTACTGCGAGGCTTGCGGAGACCTGTTTGTCGGCGGCCAGCGGGGGCAGGCATCCGGGGACGAGCGCGAGTTCGAGCTGCTGCCGACGTCTTCGGACCTGGAAAACGCTCCGGACCGCGGGGCGCCGGAACTCTATGACCGCATGACGTTCGACCAGTTCGCGGTGTTCTGGCCCTCGACCGCACGTCCCGTCCTGCCGGAGGGCGGCTGGGACGAGTGGCAGACCGCCACGCTGGACGCGGTCACGGGGGTTCTGTCGGCGTACGATGCCGAGGAGCGACCAGGTCTTGTGCGCGGCCACGTCTACTTCCAGGCCGATGCCGCGGCCGGCCCCAACGGCCGGAAGACGGCGCAGCCGTTCTCATGCCCCCGGTGCGGCACCGACTACTCCAACAGGCCGTCGACGATCCGGACACGCTCCCCCGTCCGCGCATTCCGGACGGGTTTCGTGCAGGCGTCCCAGCTTGTTTCGACCGAGCTGTTCGAGTTCCTGCACGCCATCAAAACCAAGGACGGCGCAGACCCAAAGAGCATCATCTTCTCGGACAGCCGGCAGGACGCCGCGAATCAGGCGCTTGAAATTGAGCGCCTGCACCTCCGGGACTTGCGCCGCGAGATTTTCGTCGACTCGGCCCTCCGCATGATCGAGGTAGCCGCCAAGTCTTACCTGAGCGAGGAAGAGAAAGACCGGATCGTCGACGATCTCTACCAATCCGGCCGAAGGCGCGAGATCCAGGCTAAGTACGCCGAATGGGAAAAGGCGGAGGCGGGCAGCGGTGTCAGCGTACCCGCGCGGAAGGTGCCCATCGACCGTCTTCTGCAATACCGTGATGAGAACGACGGCAGCGGCGGTCACATCTCCTACGTGATGTCCGAGCTCGTACGCCTGGGCATCCACCCCTTCGACGAGGTCGGGCGCAAGACCTTCAAGGGGCAGCCCTGGTACAAGGCGTTCAGCATCCGCGACGGGAAGCCGGACTTCGCCCCGAACCTCACGACCATCGAGAAGCGTGACCTCGGAACAGCAGTGTTGAGGGAGCAATCGGAACTCGTCGACGACGTAATCTTCTCGAACACGTTTTTCGTTCTGGAGGAGACGGGACTAGGCTACCCCTCTGTTTCCGCCAAGGCTGGGGAGGACGTCGACCGGCTCGACGCGTGGCTCAGGGTCTTCGCCGGGGCCTACCGGGTGGAGGAGAACCAATACTTCTCCTGGGAGCGGAATAAGAGGTGGGAACGGCTTGAGAACGTTCCCCCGCGGAACAAGGTCAGCCGTTATGCCAGGGCCGTGTTCGGCGACGAGGCGAGCGCGCGGTTCGCGCAGGTCCTGACTGATCTCGGCCAGGATCACGGCGGCGGGGTGATCAGGGTCGGCAAGCTCTACCTGCGTATGTCTGAGGCGGGCGACCGATACTGGCGCTGCGGCTCATGCGAGCGGGTCCACCTCAGGCTCGGCTACGGCGTATGCACTCGCTGCAGGAAAGACCTGCCGCGAGAGGCGACAGGGACCGTCGAGGAGCTGTGGAACGCCAACTTCCTCGGCCGGCGCATCATCCGCGGCAGGGATGAGAAGGTACGCCGGTTCGGGATCAAGTGCGAGGAGCTTACGGGCCAAACCGATGACTTCTCGGAGCGCCTGCGCCGCTTCAAGGGCATCTTCGTCGGCGCCGAGGGCGAGGAGCCCGACGCTTTGCTCAGGGCAGACAAGGAGATCGACCTTCTGTCCGTCACCACGACCATGGAGGTCGGCATCGACATCGGCTCGCTCCAGACCGTGCTCCAGGCCAACATGCCGCCGCAGCGGTTCAACTACCAGCAGCGGGTCGGGCGCGCCGGGCGACGCGGGCAGGCGTTCTCGTTCGTGACGACGTTCTGCCGGGGCAGGAGCCACGACGAATATTACTTCCGGCACCCGCGTGCGATCACGGGTGACGCCCCTCCACCTCCGTTCCTGGCCGCCGATCATCTTCCCATCCCGAGGCGCCTGCTCCGCAAGGTCTGGCTCAGGGCAGCATTCGCACGCCTGCGCGACGGGTGCGCGCGGGCCGGACAGCCCTATCCGGGTGACGGCCTCGTTCCTCCCGACATCCACGGCGAGTTCGTGCCGACCGACGCGTTCTACGCTGAGGATTCACCTTGGCCCTTGAGGCTGCGCGAGGCGCTCGCCGCGACCGCACCTGCCATGAGGCGTTTCGTCGAGGCGTCCATCCTGTCCGGGGACCACCGGACCGCCCTTCTGGGCTGGGCAGTTCCGGACACCATCGTCGACGAGATTCTTGAGATGCGCGATGCGCGGCCATCCGGACGTGCTGGGCTCGCCCAGTTCCTGGCCGAACGCGGACTGCTGCCGATGTACGGCATGCCCACCCGCGTAAGGCAGCTCTATACCGGCTTGGTTGAGACCGGCACGCAGACCAGCGGCCAGGACGACTGGGATTGGTCGACGATGGACCGCGACGTGGAGCTGGCGGTCTTCGAGTACGCGCCCGGGGCGCTCCTGACGAAGGACAAGCTCAAGCACAGAGTGATCGGCTTCACGGGCACACTGCCTGAACCGGATCGGGAGAACGCCAACCGAATTGACGTCAAGGCGCCTCTGGGCCCTTGGGTCAGCGACCGGGCCTACGTGGCCCGTTGCGATGCCTGCGGCTCGGCGGCTTATAGGCCGCAGCGCCCGGACGCACGCGCGGCGTGCGACGATTGCCATGCGGACATCCAACCGGATGAATTTGCCTGGTACGTGACGCCTGCCGCCTTCCGCACCGATTTCAGGCCGGAGGCGAACAAGCCTGATGACGTCGGGATGATGTCGACCCGCACCGTTGCGACGGTCCTGCGACACGGCGAAGGCATCAATTGCGGCAATGTGAAAGTCTGGAGCGGGGCCGGCGTCACGGTCATGCACCTCAACGACGGCGCGACGGGCGAGGACGGCGAACCCGCCCGGTTCGCTGTGCAGGAGTTGACCGATACCTGGGTACTAAAGGGCCAGCCTTCCCTTCGCGCCACGCACCTCGTCGGTCAGGCGGTCAACATGGCCCTCGCGAGCGAAGAAGAGAGAAGCCGGTGGCGTGACGGGGAGCCGGTGGGGGAGTCCTTCGGCCTGGTCGCGCGGAAGGAGACCGACGCGCTCTACCTGGAGCTTCTCGCATTCGATAAGCGCCTCAACCTTGATATGGTCGCCAAGAAGGGGCGCATGTCGAGCACTGCGGCTCGGGCAGCTGCAGTCAGCGCCACGCACATCCTGGTCCAGAAGGCTGCGCTGTCGCTCGATGTTTCGCCGGACGAATTCGAACCCCTTGAGCCGCGCCTGAGGGGAACGCAGCCGCTCATCCAGATCGCAGATGCCCTGATCAACGGTTCGGGCCTCTGTCGCCGCCTAGGAGAGCCGCGGGCGGACGGGAGGCCCGAGATCCTGCATATGATCGGCGAAGTGCTTGAGGATGTGAGTGCTTGGCCCATGAACGTCCTTCTGGAGGAGGCGCACAGGTCGAACTGCCACACGTCCTGCTACCGCTGCATCCAACAGTACGGAAACCGGCGGGCTCACAGCCTCCTCGATTGGCGAATGGGCATCGCGTATCTCCGCGCCATGGTTAGGCCGGACTACGCCTGCGGTGTCGACGGAAGGTTTGCCGAACCTGAGCTCACGGACTGGCTTGACCGCGCCCGCGACCTAGCCTCGGCGGTCGCCGCGATGCGGCCAGGTTCTCTCCGCGTCGAGAGCGCCGGCCGCATAAAGCTGCCGTGTATCGTCGAGGAGGCCCGCGACCAGACAGCGAGGCTCGTTGTAGTCCACCCCCTATGGCGCACCGACCCCGGAGCCGTTCAGCGCCTGCTTGGGTCCGACGCGCAACCGACCGACCGGTGCGTAGACACGTTCGAGCTCGAACGGCGGCCGCTGAAAGCGCTTGAACTCGCCAAGGTGAGGGAGGCCGCTCCAGGATTTGACGACATTTGACCGCCTTGTATGCGGATGCCGAGCCGTCGCTTCGCCTGAATCACCGATAGGCGATGTAACCGCCGCGGTTGCGGGGCTGCGTCGAGCTCGTTCTCGGCGCAGCCCTGCGTCGATGAATTCTGCTTTGCAGCAACGAATTTTCAGGCTGGGTCTATCGTCCCCCATCGTGTCTCGGTGGCGATGTATTCCCAAATGACGGTCTTCACCAGGACGGGGCCAGACCAGTCAATGGCGTAACGGTAACGACCCGGTTCGACCGTAATCCAGCCGCCGGTCATGGCTTCCCCGTTGAGCAAATGGACGGTCATGCGGCTGCCAACCTCCGGCCAAGCGGCAAGGTCGGCGTCAGTGCCGACGGATTCGAAGGCTTCCCGCTGCTCGGGGCTCAGCCGCTCCAGTTGGACGAACGCGACATGGTCGGGCGCTTCGAGCAGCGGCTCACCCAACTCATGATAGGCGTGTCCCCGGGCGTTCTTGATGACGACACGGCGAATTTTCTCAAAGTCGGGAAAGAGAGTGAAGGGCTGCAGGTCATCGAACAGGGAGAGCTGTCCATCCGGCATTTGCTTAAGGGAACGGACCACATGCCTGTTGCTGCGCAGGACGGTCGCCGCTTCGGGATGCTTCGCCTGATCGGGGTAAAGGCTGCCAGCCATGACCGCGTGGAGGACACAAAGGAAGTAGTTCTCATCAGGCGAAAAGCCGGAATTGCAGCCCTGGCAGATGAAGACCTGCGGCAGGTAGTCCAAATCATCGCCCGCGCCACGGTCGTAATCGGCGCCGCGCCCGCGGAGCGCCTTAGTCAGGAATGACTTGGTCGGCACGTGGTCCCGATTGCTCCTGACGTTGGCGATGGCGGCGCCGCAATGGATGCACCAAGCCTTCAGTCGGTCGTCGGTGAAATCCTCAATCTCGCGCACCAGTCCGGTCCCATCCTACATTCGGTTAGACGCCAGGATAGACGATTCAGACCGGCATCCCTGGACAAAGAGCGTTGCGCGTACATGCTGACGAGGTTTGCCGGATGCGGGTCGCGACGACATCGAGCATGGATAGGCCGATACCGGACGACGGGGCCATGCATCGACCGCTTCGGGTTCTCCCGCAATAGTTTGAGTATGAGTATCGATAATCGCGGTCGCTTTATTATTCGCCTTTCCGTTGTGGAGACGGGCCGCTGGCGACGTTGGACGCCTGAGCACAAGGCGACAGTCATTGCGGAGAGTTTTTCGGATACTTTCTCGGTTCGCGTGGGAACGAGCCGGCATGGGCTCGTGCCAGCCAGATGGACCTGCAAGTTGATGACTGGAGTGACCATGGCTTCGCGGCAGCCATGATGTCCTGCCCCCCCTGTTCGGTACTCCGTGATGACACCCCATCACGAAAATCAAATTGCAACATCATAGTCCTTGTGGCATATATTTCCGTGACGGCGGGATGGCACGTTATCACGGAGACGTAGATGGATGCGAGCGACATTCTAACTGACCCCGAACTGCTCCGGGAGCAGTTCCACAGCCAGTACGGTAATGGGAACGACTTCGAGGGCGTGACGCTGATCGACATCGTCGTTGGCGCTGGTCGCTTGATTGCGGAGATCGTGGGCACGGATGACGCCAACATCGGCATGGCCGCGCTGACTCGCCAACTCGGTTACGCCGTCGAGGCACCCGAGGACTGGGAGGAGATCCTCCGGAACGACGCGTTCGGTGATGCCTATTGCTGGAAGCTCGGCGTAACATTCCATAACCTCAATGCTTACGCCTACTACGGAATCGCCCTGACCGGCGCGTCCGCTGCCCAGGAGCGCGAGGATTACCTGCGGGAGGAGATCGCGCAGGCGGGCGCCTTCATGGACAAGGTTCCTTTCTCGACATGGGAGATCGACCCGGCCGACGCCGGGCGGACGCTGCGAATGGCACGCGGTCGCTTCGCCCTTGATACCGGTGGCTTCGTCGAGCCATGGGCGCTTGCCGAGTTCGGCGGGGTTAGCGAGCGCCGCATCCGCAACATGATGGCCGGCTCCGAACGCGTCTTCGATCCCAAGGACGGAGGAGTGCCTGCCGCCCAGGCATTGGATTGGCTGAAGCAACGCAAGCAATTCCGCCCGTCGTCCTGGCGGGACCAGAACACCTTTGAGGATCTGGCCGGCGTCGACCGTGACGAGCCGGTGGAGGAGATGCTCTTCGTGCCCGTCGCCGCGGACGGCTCGACCTTCCATCCCGGCGTCGCCCACGAGGGCGTCTTCACCACCGGCCCGACCGGACGCGAGGCGGCGTGGCCGAGCTTCGAGGAGGCGCTGGTAGCCCTGCAGCGGTCGCCGGAGCCGGTCTGGCGGCGCCCGACCCCGCGCGGGTTGAGGACGCAGGCTCGCGGCGTCCGCTGGGATCGGACCACCCGCGCCGCTCTCGACAAGATGGCCGCCGAGGCGGCCGCCAGGATTTGATTGCCCCACAACCAGCAGCAAGGAGCACAACTATGAGCCTCGACATGTCCGCACGCGCCCGCATCGAGCGCGTCCTCCCCGCCCTGACATCCCGGTCCGCCGACGAGATCGCCCGCGCCGTGGACGCGCCCGGTCCTTCCGCCTTCCGGGACGAGCTCCTCGGCCTCGGCCGTGAGGGCAGGTTCAGCGCCTTCTATGCCCCGTTCGACTGGATCAACGATCAGGCCGATGTCGTGATCGTCGGCGTCACTCCGGGCAGGCGGCAGGCCAAGGACGCGCTCCTGGCGCTGCGCTCGGCCGCGATGAGGGGGGTATCGGTCGACGAGGCCGCCGCGGCCGCAAAGGCACAAGCGTCGTTCGCCGGCATGCGTGAACTCGGCGCCCGTTTGATGGACCATCTCGGCCTCCACCAGGTGTTCGGTCTTCACAGCACCGGAGATCTGTTCGACTCCGCCGCCGGACGCGTCCACTCCACCTCCGTGTTGCGCTATCCCGTTCTCAAGAACGGCGCGAACTTCGCCGGCGACAGGCGCATCATGGCGCGACCGATCATGAGGCGCATGGTCGAGGAGAACCTCGTCCCTGAGCTCGCCCGGCTCCCGAACGCCTGGATCGTGCCGTTCGGCATCAACGCCCTGCTCGTCCTCGAAGACCTCGCCACTCGCGGCTTAATTAACGGCGACCGCCTGCTGGGCGGGGTTCTCCACCCGAGCGGACAGCAGTGGAACCGGTACAAGGTGCAGCTTGGCTTGACCACGGGCGCGGCGGCCCGGGCGGTGCCGGGCGGCGCCGAGGTGCTCCGGAGGAGCGACCTGCTGCGCGGACGGGTCGAGCGGATCGTAGGACTTCGGGTGGCCGCCTGAGCGACGGAGGCGACTAGGAGCCCAGGTAGATCACCGTCTCGTCTGGTCGGTAATCCGAGAAGGTCCAGCCGACGAGCCGGGCCGCCTTCGCGAGGCGGTCCTTCGGACGCCGTGCCATATTCCGGCGGAAGGTTGCGGCGGCGACCTCTGCCGTCGCCCCTCCGCCGATGGGATCGGGCCAGACCAGGTCGTCGTATCCAGAAGGCTTGCGAGAAGGGGGCGACCCCTGCGGGCCGGCGTAACTGTACAGTTCGAAGGCCCTGTAGCGCAGCAGGTGGGAGAGATGGTGCTCGGGGACGTCCTCACGCTGGCTGTCCGTCAGCTTGGCGATGAAGGTGGGCGTGTAACAGATGTTGCGCAGGTCGCTGTACGACGCCGGGTCTCGTGCGGCGGCATAGAGATGGTTGCACTGCAGGTCGGGTCCGCGCTTGAAGCCCGTGGCCCACTCGAAGGCCGTCGCCGGGCTCGCGTTGTCGTCCAACATCGCGTCCCCGATGATCGTACCCTTCGGGCCGCCCCGTATCGTGCGGAAGACTGCGCGTGTTCCCACGGACCCGACCGCATCGGGATGCGCGAAGACCGTGAGCGAGGCGAGCGCCTGGTCGAGCGAGCGCCACACTGACTTACCAATCAGGTCGACGAGGACGCGTCGGCCATCGTTGTCGAAGTCGGCAATGGTTGGAACCGGAGGGCACATATTCGATACTATTTACCTCGGAATGGGATGTGTCTGGCAGACACCTACGGCCTCCCCGATGCTTACGGAACGGCATAGGCGGCAGTCGCTACCCGCGGGACCAGGATGGCTGTCCCTTCTTGCTGTGTCGTCGACCAGTCGGGCGATGCCCTCCGAGACTCAAACCGGGGAAGCGTAGCCATTAATGACACCTATGCCTTGCCCACGCTGCCATACGCCCTCGGCCTGCTGACAAATTTCCATTGGCCCAGCAGCGCTCGAAAACGGGAACCCCGCCGGGACACGCCGGTTGACGCCATATTGGAGCTGTTCTAATTAAGAACTGCAGACGGACGACGGGGCCGGTGACGGTTCCGACAGCCCGCGACAGACGCCCGAACCGGAGAAACCCGATGACCTCGACCAACGCCTCCTGCAACAGCTGCCGCTTCTTCGACGACCACAAGACCAACGGCGCCTCCGCCGTCGGCGATCAGGGCCTGTGCCGCTTCAACCCGCCGGTGAGCCAGCCGGCTCCCGAGTCCAAGGGCCTGTGGCCGGTGGTGGCCTCGCAGGATTGGTGCGGCCACTTCACCGCCGAGATGACCGCGGCCGAGTGATCCCCGCGCGATCCCGAAGGGATCGCCGAACGATCGACCGCAGGGGCCGGCGCCGTCGCGCCGGCCCCTTTTTTGCGTGAGCGGATCGATGATGCCTGACCTGCGCCCGGCCGTCGACGCCGACATCGCCGCGATCGCCCGGATCTACGCCGACGCGGTGACGAACAGCACCGCGAGCTTCGAGACCGAGCCGCCGACTTTGGCCGAGATGGCGCGGCGGCGGATGGCGCTCGTCGCGGACGGCTATCCCTACCTCGTCGCCGAGCGCGACGGCGCGGTCTGTGGATACGCCTATGCCGGCCCCTATCGCGCGCGCGCGGCCTATCGCTCGACGGTGGAGGATTCGGTCTACGTCGCCGAGGCCGCGCGCGGTGTCGGGATCGGCCGCGCCCTGCTGGCGGCGCTCATCGCAGCCTGCGAGGCGATCGACGCGCGGGTGATGGTGGCGGTGATCACCGATCCGGGCTCGGAGGCGTCGGTGGCGCTGCATGCGGGCCTGGGCTTCGCGCATGCCGGCGTGCTCGAGAACGTCGGCCACAAGCACGGGCGCTGGCTCGGCACGGTGCTGATGCAGCGCCGGCTCGGGCCCGGGCCGGACGCGGCCCCGTCGCGGACGTGAGCGAGACGGTCGCCGGCCCGCACGCTCAATCCAATCGGTAGCGCACCGGCTCCATCGCGGGCGGAAGCGGCTCGCCGAGGGCGTCGAGCACCGTGCGCTCGGCCGTGCGCAGCATCGCATCGAGGGGCAGGTCGTTCGCCTCCAGGCCGAAGGGCTCTTCCAGCTCGTCGCCCAGCGCATCGAGGCCGAAGAAGGTGTAGGCCACCAGCATGGTCGCGACCGGCGTCGCCCAGCCGAGCGAGGCCGACAGCCCGAACGGCAGCAACAGGCAGTAAAGCCACGCCGTGCGGTACAGCAGCAGGGTGTAGGCGAAGGGCAGGGGCGTGCCGTGGATCCGCTCGCAGGCGGTATGGATCGCCGACAGGTCCGAGACCTTGCGCTCGAGGACGCCGAACAGCACGTCGGTGAGATGCCCGTCGCGATACGCGCCCGCGAGGTCGCGGGTCAGGCCGGCGAGCACCGCATCGGTCGGGCTCGGGCAGGCGCGCAGGCGCGCGACCTCGCCCGGCGGCAGCCAGGGCGCGACGGCGGCCGCCTCGTCGAGGCCGCGCAGCCGCGCGTGCAGGCCGTGGCCGAAGCCCGCGAGCCGGCGCAGGCCGGTGCGGCGGACCGCATCGTGCTCGGGGCCGGGCAGGAGGGCGACCAGGGTCCGGCTCAAGCCGCGCATCTCGACGATCAGCGCGCCCCACGCCTTCCGGGCCTCCCACCAGCGCTCGTAGCAGGCGTTGTTGCGGAAGCTGAGAAAGATCGAGAGCGCCAGCCCGATCAGGGTGAACGGGCCGATCCCGGCCGTCACCGGAAACCGTTCCGGAACGCGCTGCTCGACCGCGACCACCAGCGCGGCGAAGGCCGTCAGCCCGAGGACCTTCAGCGCCACCCGCGGCAGGATCGAGCCGCGCAGGGTGAACAGGATGGCGAAGAGGTTGGGACGGGGGCGAACGATCATGGATGGCAGGCTTAGCCGAAGCGGGTCGCTCCCGTCATCGGCCGTGCGGCACGGCGCGCCGAGGCACGGCCATGATCCCGTCATGTTCCGAGCGGATGGCGGGGCCCAGAGATTGGGCACGCGGGCGGGGCGAAGGCCACGGCGCGGGCGCGCGGAAGGAGTAGTGGGTATGACGGTTCGACGGATCGGCGCGGGAATCGGCGCCTGGGCCGGGCGTGCGATGGCGCTGGCCATGCTCTCGGGCATCGCGCACGCGGCGACGCCCGCGGACCCGAGCGGCACGTGGCTCACCGAGGACGGGCGTGCCCGCATCCGGGTGGAGAAGTGCGGCCCGAGCAACAAGAGCCTATGCGGCTACGTCGTGTGGCTGAAGGTGCCGCTCAACGACAAGGGCCAGCCGCGGGTCGACTTCAAGAACCCCGACGCGAGCAAGCAGACGCGCGCATCGCTGGGCCACCAGCTCATCATGGGGCTGAAGCCAAACGCCGACGCCCATTACGAGGGCAAGATCTACAATTCCGAGGACGGCAAGTCCTACGACGTGACGATCTGGTCCGACACCCCGGAGGAGCTGACCGTCCGCGGCTGCCTGATCGCCTTCCTGTGCAAGTCGCAGACCTGGAACCGCGTGACCGACGTGGTCGCCGGCCAGATGACCGGGCCGACGAACGGTCCGGGAGGCCCGCGCACCGATCCGGAATACATGGCCGCCAAGCCGGCCGCGACCGGCTCGACCGCCGCCAAGCCCGCGGCGGCGAAGCCCGGCGCGAAGCCGGCCCCGGCTCCGGCCGCCGGCACGCCGCCCGCGGCCGCGCCCGCCGACGAATAGGCGCCGCAGAACGAAGGCGCTGTCGACCACGAGAGCGTCTCCCGTGATCCCTGGATCACGGGAGACGCTCTGTTTCGTCGTGTGGTCGCATTTTCTTCACGTGCGTGGGGATTCGCTTCGCCCGAGAATGCTCCCCCGCGCCCCGGTCCCGCGTCAATCGGTCAGCGCGGCGTAGGTCAGCACCCGCAGCTCCTTTCGGATCGGCAGGGCCGAGGACGGGACGAGCTGCGTCAGCAGCACCACCGCGAGCTCCTCGGCCGGGTCGACCCAGAACGCGGTCGAGGCCATGCCGCCCCAGGCGACCTCGCCCGGCGTGCCGACGATCTGGGCCTTGGCCGGATCGAGCATCACCGAGAAGCCGAGCCCGAAGCCGATGCCGTGATAGGACGATTCCGCGAAGCGCGGCGTGCCGATCGCGGCGAGGTCGCCGGGCAGGTGGTTCATCGTCATCAGCTCGACCGTCTTGCGCCCGAGCAGGCGCGCGCCGTCGAGCTCGCCCTTGTTCAGGATGAACCGGCAGAAGCGCAGGTAGTCGGAGGCCGTCGAGACGAGGCCGCCCCCGCCGCCGGCGATCGCCGGAGGCTTGGCGAAATGGGTCTCGACCGCGTCGTCGTAGAGCGTCAGCGTGCGGGTGCGGTCGTAGACGTAGTTCGCGGCGAACCGCCCCATGTTCTCGGGTCTCACGAAGAAATCGGTATCGATCATGCCGAGCGGCGCGAGCACGGCGTCGCGCAGGTAATCCGCGAAGTCGCGCCCCGAGACGACGGCCACGAGGTGGCCGAGCACGTCCGTCGAGACGCTGTAGTTCCACGCCTCGCCGGGCTGCGACAGGAGCGGGAGCCGGGCCACGGTCGCCACCACCTCGGCGAGGCTCGCATCCGGGCGCAGGAAGTCGGCGCCCTGCTGGCGGTAGAGCGCATCGACCAGGGTCGATTCCATGAAGCCGTAGGTCAGGCCGCCGGTATGGGTGAGCAGGTCCCGGATGGTGATCGGGCGGCGGGCCGGCTCGGTCTCGAGCTTGGCGCGGTTGCCGCCGGTCGCGACCCGCATCTCGGAAAACTCCGGCAGGAAGCGCGCGACCGGGTCGTCGAGCTGGAACTGGCCCTCCTCGTAGAGCTGCATCACCGCGACCGAGGTCAGCGGCTTGGTCATCGAGTAGATCCGCGTCACCGTGTCGGTGGTGAACGGCGTCCTGCGGGCGAGGTCGGCGAGGCCGTGGGCGCGCTGGAACACCGTGTGCCCGCGCCGCGCCACGCTCACCGACAACCCGGCGAGCTTGCCCTCCGCGACGAGGCTGCGCATCCAGCCGTCGATCCGTTCCAGGCGTCCCGGGTCGATGCCGACGTCCTGCGGCCTTCCGTCGATCGCATCGCTCATGCCGTGCTCCTTGTTCCCGGCGCCCGATGTAGCGGTCCTGGGGCGGCGGGACAGCTCCCGAGGCTCACCAGCCCATCGTTCCGGGCCCGCCCTTGAACGGGCCGACGATGCCGGGGGTGATCCAGCCGCCGTAGAAGCCGCCCGGCTGCGGCTCCGCGCGGACGCCGCCGACGGTGCAGGCCTCCATCGGGCCGGCATAGAAGGCGACGTAGCCGGCGATGGCTCGGAAATCCGGCGTCGGATCGGGATAGGCCCAAGCGGCACCGGGAACAGCCGCGCCGGGAATCGCTGCGCCGCCCGCCGTCACGTCGAACAGCACCGCGCGGCCCTTCCATTCGCAGATCCCGGCCCGGTGCGCCGGCCCGAGCACGCCCTCGGCGACGTCGGCGGGCGGGAAGTAGTAGGTCGGCGGATGGCTGGTCTCGAGCACGCGGAACCCGGCCCGCGTCTCGGCGATGGTGCGGCCGCCGAGGACGACCTTCAGCGTCGCGGCGACCGGCTCCAGCCGGGGCGGGCGCGGATAGGCCCACACGCTCTCCTCGCCGGGCTTCGTCGGGGATGGGGTCGGATGCATCGCGTCGTCCTCGGTTCGTCTCGTCCGAAACATAGGGCGCCGCGAAGATGCGTTTGCCGAAAACGCGCGGCGTGCTAGCCCCGACCCGACAGCCCGGAGCGCCGCCGTTGGACACGCCCATCGCCCTCTTCCTGGATTTCGACGGCACCCTGGTCGAGATCGCGCCGCGGCCGGACCTCGTCCGGGTCGAGCCCGGGCTGGTGCCGATGCTCCAGGCGCTGCACGCCCGGCTCGACGGGGCGCTGGCGATCGTGACCGGGCGCCCGGTCTCGGTGATCGACGACTTCCTCGCACCCGCCGCCTTCGACGTCGCCGGGCTGCACGGGGTCGAGCGCCGGGTCGACGGCGTCCTCACCGGCGGCAGCCCGGACGACCATCCGGAGCTGCGTGCGCGGATGCCTCGGCTCCGGGCCCTGGTCGCCGACCTCGACGCGGTGCTGATCGAGGACAAGGGCGCCTCGGTCGCCGTGCACTGGCGCCTGGCGAACCCGGCCGATGCCGAGCGGGCGGAGGCCGCGGTCACGGCGATCGCCACCGAGCTGTCGGGCCGGTACCGGCTTCAGCTCGGGAAGGCGGTCGGCGAGATCGTGCCGGCCTCGGCCACCAAGGCGCACGCGATCCGCGCCTTCCTCGAGCACGCCCCCTATGCCGGCCGCCGCGCGGTGTTCCTCGGCGACGACCGCACCGACGAGATCGCGTTCGCCAGCGTCGCGGCGTATGGCGGCCTCGGCATCCGCATCGGGCCCGGCGAGACCGCGGCCGCGCGGCGCCTGGCCGACCCGAACGCGGTGCACGCCTTGCTTGGCAGCTGGGCGGCGGGCGGGATCATCGACCCGGACACCCTGCCGGCGGCCTGAGCCGCGCCGGCGGCTCCATCGGACAGACAGCGACGCGTCGGCCGGGACGGCCCGCGTCGATCGGGAAAGGGTACCGCATGTTCGCGTTTCCGGTCCTCGTCGGCGATATCGGCGGCACCAACGCCCGGTTCGCGGTGGTCGATTCCAAGGGCGCCGCGCCGCGCCCGCTCTCGCACGAGGAGACGGCGCGCCACCCCGACCCGTCGAGCGCCATCCGCGCGGCGCTGGCCAAGCAGGGCGATGGAGGCGGAAAGCCGCCGCGCTCGGCGATCCTGGCCATCGCCGGCCGGGTCGACGGCCCGAAGGTGCAGCTCACCAATGCCCACTGGGTGATCGAGGGCGCGAAGATCGGCGCCGATTTCGACCTCGACTCGTCGGTCGTCGTGAACGATTACGTCCCGGTCGCCGCCGGCGCCGCCGGCATCGCGCCGCACGACCTGACCCCGATCGGGCCGACCGGGCACGCGCCCGGGGGCGCCCGCGTCGTGCTCGGGCCCGGCACCGGCTTCGGCGCCGCGGCCCTGGTGCCGTATTCGGATCGCCTCGCGATCGTCTCAACCGAGGCGGGCCACACCGATATCGGCCCCGCCGACGCGTTCGAGGAGAAGGTCTGGCACGCGCTCGAGCGCGTCGAGGACCGGATCACCGTCGAGACCGTGCTCTCCGGCCCCGGCCTCGCCCGCCTGCACGCCGCGGTGCGCCACGTCAGGACCGGCGAGCCGCCGGAGAAGATCGAGCCTGCGGCGGTGACCCAGGCCGGGCTCGACGCCTCCGACCCGCATGCCGCCGAGGCGCTGGAGCTGTTCGGTCGCGTGCTCGGCCGCGTCTGCGGCGACCTCGCCCTGACGTTCCTGGCCACCGGCGGCGTCTATATCGGCGGCGGCATCGCCCCGCGGATCGTCAAGCTGCTGCAGCAGGGCGGCTTCCGCGATTCCTTCGAGCGGAAGGCGCCGTTCGCCGCGATGATGCGGGCGATCCCGACCAGCGTCATCACGGTCCACGACCCCGCCTTCACCGGGCTCGCGGCCCTGGCGAGCGAGGGCGAGACCTTCGTCTATCACGGGCAGGTTTGGCGCCGGGGGGCGTGATCTCAACGCCGCCCGGCCAGATCATGGCGCGCGGGACGAGCCGTCACGCCGCCGCGAGCGGCTTCGAAACGTCCTCCAGGGACCGCCCCTCGGCCGCCGTGCCGAAGAGGCCGCCGACGATCGAGGCAACCGCCATCAGCGCGGCGCCGACGAGGTAGCCGCCGAAGACCGCGTCGCGGGAGCCGGTCTCGACGAGCGAGCCGAACAGCAGCGGCCCAGACACGCCGCCGATGCCGGTGCCGATCGCGTAGAAGCCGGCGATGGCCAGCGCCCGGATCTCCAGCGGGAAGGTCTCGGCCACCGTGAGGTAGGCGGCGCTCGCGGCGGCGGAGGCGAAGAAGAACACCACCATCCAGACGCCGGTCTGCGCCCAGGCGCCGAACACCTCGATCTTGAACAGGTACCCCGCGCCTGCGAGCAGCAGCGCGGAGATGCCGTAGGTGAAGGCGATCATCGGGCGGCGGCCGACCGTGTCGAACAGGCGCCCTAACAGCACCGGCCCGAGGAAGGAGCCGAGCGCGAACGGCAGCAGGTACCAGCCGACGCTGCCGCCGGGCACGCCGTAGAAGCGCTCCAGCACCAGGGCGTAGGTGAAGAACAGCGCGTTGTAGAAGAACGCCTGCGCGATCATCAGCGACAGCCCGACGAACGTCTGCCGGCGCGAGGTGCCGAACATCGTCCCGAACACCTCCGAGAGCGGCGTGTGGCTGCGGGTGCGCAGCTTCATGCGCTTGCCCGCGTCGACCGGCGGCAGGGTGTGGCCCTCGTCGGTGAAGCGCTTCTCGATGCCGGTGACGACCCGGTCGGCTTCCGCCGTGTAGCCGTGCGTCGCGAGCCAGCGCGGGCTCTCGGGGATCCAGGTGCGTAGCAGCAGGATCACGAGGCCGATGGCGCCGCCGGTGAAGAACGCGACGCGCCAGCCCCAGGCCGGGTCGATCACCTCGGGCTTCAGCAGGACGATCGACAGGAAGGAGCCGAGCGCCGCGCCGATCCAGAACGAGCCGTTGATGACGAGATCGGTCCAACCGCGCACGCGGGCGGGGACGAGCTCCTGGATCGTCGAGTTGATCGCGGTGTACTCGCCGCCGATGCCGGCGCCGGTGAGGAAGCGGAAGATGCAGAAGGAATAGACGTTCCACGACAGGCCCGTCGCCGCGGTCGCCGCGAGGTAGAGGGCAAGCGTGATGAAGAACAGCTTCTTGCGGCCGATGCGGTCGGTGAGCCAGCCGAAGCCGAGCGCCCCCGTGACCGCGCCGACGAGGTAGGACGAGGCGGCCAGGCCGACGTCGAACTCGGTGAAGCTCATCGGCGCCTTGCGCAGCGCCCCGACCAGCGCCCCGGCGAGCGTCACCTCGAGCCCGTCGAGCACCCAGGTGATGCCGAGCGCCACGATGACGAGGACGTGGAACCGGCCCCAGGGCAGCCGGTCCAGTCGCGCCGAGATGTCGGTGTCGACGACCGTGCCCATGGGGGCGCGCTCGGGCGTCTTCTCGCCCGAGGCCGTCTCGACTTTGGTCGCCATGACTGTGTTTACCTTGACTCGAGACTGCTGTTCAGAACGGCGGAGACCAACAAAAGGTTCGGCCGAGCTTTCATCGTTGCGGGCTTTGATGGCGGCATCACCGTGGATGCTCCCCATGAAGCCTCGCCCCGACGTCCGCAAGACCGGTCGCCTCCCGCCCCGCCATTCCTTGGCCGCCCGTTCCGGAGCCCGCCGCCTCGGCCCCTGCCTGCGCGTGGCGATCCTGGGCACGGCCGCGCTCGCCGGCCTCGCCATCGTGCCGACGCACGGCGCCGACGCGACGCTCGCCCGGGACCGGCAGCCGGTCGCGATGTCCGGCGCCGACCGCTGGCGCCTGCGCCCGGCCCAGACCAACATCGTCCTGCCCGCGGCCGCGCAGGCGCGGGTGCGCCCGGCGATGCCGATCCCCGAGGAGCGCCACCGCGTCCGGCAGGTCTACCCGGCCTATACCGAGATGCGGTGACATCGCCGGGCGCGGGCGTCAGGCGTCGGCGCGCGGATCGAGCGCGTCGGCCAGCCCGTCGCCGAGCCGGTTGAGCGCGACCAGCGTCGCGACCAAGAACGCCGCCGGCCCGGCGAGCATGTGGGGGGCGGATTCGAGGCTGCGCGCGCCCTCCGCGATCAGCACGCCCCAGCTCGTCGCCGGCTCCTGCACCCCGAGGCCGAGGAACGACAGGAAGCTTTCGAGCAGGATCACCCGCGGCACCAGCAGCGTGGCGGCCACCGTCACCGGCCCGAGGGTGTTGGGCACGATGTGCCGGCGCATGATGGTCGCGGCCGAGAGCCCCAGCGCCTCGGCCGCGCGGACGAAGTCGCGGCGGCGCAGCGCCAGCGTCTGGGCGCGGACGATGCGGGCCATGTCGAGCCATTCCACGGCGCCGATCGCGATCAGGATCAGCACCAGGCTCGCGCGGAAGAACACCACCAGCACGATCACGAAGAACACGAACGGCAGGGCATAGAGGATGTCGACGACGCGCATCATCGCGGCGTCGACGGCCCCGCCGGCGAAGCCCGCCACGGCGCCGTAGACGATGCCGACGCCGAGGGCGACCAGCGTCGCGGTGAGCCCGATCAGCAGCGAGACGCGGCCGGCCACGAGGCTGCGGCTGAGCAGGTCGCGCCCGTGCACGTCGGTGCCGAGGAGGAAGTGCAGCTTGCGGACCGGCACCGCGACGGTGAGGCGCCGCCCCTCGTCGTCGCGGGCGACGATGCGCGGCTCGCCGAACAGGTCGGAGCGCGGCAGGTAGACGAGGCCGCGCGCGTCGATGGGCGCCTCCGAGGCCAGCACGAGGCGGAGCACGCCGTCCGCCATCTCGGCCTGCGCGACCGCGGCGCGGATGCGGAAGGCGAGGCGATCGAGCGCCGGCCTCAGATGATCCGCGTCGGGCTGCGCCGCGAAGCCGGGGGGAAGCTGGCGCAGGTCGGGGTAGGTCCGCTCCGGCGCATGGCCGGTGAGGAAAGGGCCGACGAGGCAGGCGAGCGTCAGCAGGACAAGCACGGCGAAGGCCGCCGTCGCGCCGCGATGGCGCGAGAGCCGCAGCAGCGCGCGGCGCGTCGGCGGCAGGCGCGGGGGTAGGCTCACGCGTGCAGCCGCAGGCGCGGGTCGAGCCACGCGGAGACGAGGTCGGCGACGAGGTTGAGGGCGACGACGAGGACCGCGACCAGCACCACCGTCCCCATCACCAGCGTGTAGTCGCGGTTCAGCGCGCCCTCGACGAAGTAGCGGCCGATCCCGGGCAGGCCGAAGATGGTCTCGATCACCACCGAGCCGGTGAGCAGGGCGGCCGAGAGCGGCCCGAGGATCGCGACGACCGGCAGCAGCGCGCCGCGCAGCGCGTGGCGGGCGACGCGCCAGGGCGGGAGGCCGAGGCTGCGCATCGTCCGCACGTGCTGCGCGCGCAGCGCCTCCGCCATCGCCGCGCGGGTGAGCCGGGCGATGCCCGCGGCCTGCGGCAGCGCCAGGGTGATCACCGGCAGCACGAGATGCGTCGGCGCGCCGCCCTCCCAGCCGCTCACCGGCAGCCAGCGCAACGACAGGCCGAAGGCGATCTGCAGCAGCGGCGCGACGACGAAGCTCGGCACCGAGAGGCCGAGGGAGGCGCCCGCCCCGACGAGGCGGTCGAGCCATCCGCCGCGGCGGTAGGCCGCCAGCGCGCCGAGGCCGACCCCGAGGATCAGCGAGACGGCGAGCGCCAAGCCGCCCAGGATCATCGAGACCGGCAGGCCGCGGGCGAACAGGTCCGCGACGGTGAGGTCGCGAAACGAGAAGGACGGCCCGAGATCGCCCCGCGCCAGGGCGGCGAGGTAGCGCCCGAACTGCACCGCCAGCGGCTGGTCGAGCCCATAGACCCGCCGCAGGTTGTCCATGGCCGCCGGTGCCAGCGGCCGCTCCAGGTCGAATGGGCCGCCGGGCGCGAGCCGCATCAGGAAGAAGCTCGCCGCGATCACCACGAACAGGGTCGGGACCGCCTGCAGCAGCCGGCGCAGGACGTAGCCGGTCATGGGCGATCGGGGCGTCGGAGGCGACGATGCCGCGTCGGAGCGTTCACGCCCGTCGCGCTTCGCGATACCCGGCCCAGATCCCGATCCCGAGCGAGGCCGGCAGCGTGACGGCGAGGTTCGTGCCGTGGTTGAGGTAGAGATCGCCGAAGAACAGCATCGCGAACACGAAGACCCCGAGCAGGATCGGGTGACGCCTGGAGCGGGCCGGGTCGGGCGCCGGCGGTGCGACGTCGTCCATGGAATGCTCCGCTGCCGATGGTCCCGCCCTGTATCGGTCCCCCGCCCCGGCGAGACAAGCGCCGGGGACACGCGCTCAGCCCACCAGCCGCAGAAACCGCGTCGGCGCGGCGTTGCGCAGGTTCGGCACGTAGCCGTGCAGGCGCGGCGAGATCAGGGCCTTCGAGCGCGTGTGCATCACCGGGATCCAAGGCAGGTCGCGCATCGCGAGGCTCTCGGCGCGGGACAGCAGGCCGGCGCGGGCGGCGAGGTCGCGCTCGGCGGCGGCCTCGGCCAGGAGGGCGTCGTATGCGGGGTTCGACCAGTGGCCGGGATTCATGCCGTCGTTGCCGGTGGTGAGCAGGAACAGGAAGTTCTGCGGGTCCGAGTAGTCGGCGATCCAGGACATGCGGGCGACGTCGAAGTCGCCGCCGTCGCGCAGGTAGGCGAAGTGGGTCTTGGCGTCGGTGTAGACGAACCGGGTCTCGATCCCGAGGCCGCGCCACATCTCGGCGACGGCGACGGCGGTGTTGCGGTTGTTGTCGCTGGTGTTGAAGCGGTACTCGACGCGCAGCGGCCGATCCGGCCCGAAGCCCGCTTCCGTGAGCAGGCGCCTCGCCGTGTCCTCGTTGTCGATGGGGAGGCGGGTGCGCCCCTCGGTCTCCGGCGGCGTCCGGTAGTTGTCGAGGCCGGGCGGGCACAGCGAGTAGGCCGGGCTCATGGTGCCGCCCCACAACGCCGCGGCGAGGTATTCGCGGTCGAGCGCCAGCGAGAGGGCGCGGCGGACGCGGACGTCGTCGAAGGGCGGCTTGCGCGTGTTCACCGCCAGGGCGTAGAGCCCGAGCGAGGGTCCCAGCACCACCTGATCGCCGAAGCGGCGGCGGAGCGACGCCATCTGGTCGCCCGGCAGGTCGGCCAGCGAATCGAGCTCGCCCGCATCGTAGCGGCGCACCGCGCTCGAGAGGTCCGGCGTCGGCACGAAGGCGACCTGCGCGATCGCGACCTCGGCCGCCGCGTGGAAATGCGGGTTGCGCCTGAGCACGATGCGGTCGTTCGGCACCGAATCCGCCAGGGCATAGGGGCCGTTCGAGACCAGGTTGCCCGGCCGGGTGAAGCCGTCGCCGAAGCGCTCGACCGAGGGGCGGTGCACCGGCAGCGCGGTCTGGTGCGTCAGCAATTCGAGGAGGTAGGGGGTCGGCGCCTCCAGCGCGATCGTTAGCGTGCGAGGGTCCGGCGCCGCGACGCCGAGCGCCGTCGCCGGCATCGCGCCGCGGTTGATAGCGGCCGCGTTGCGGATCGGAAACAGCACCTCGGCGTACTTCGCCGCCGTCTCCGGCGCGAGGATGCGGCGCAGGGAATAGACGAAGGCCTCGGCCTCGACCGGATCGCCGTTCGACCAGCGCCCGCCTTCGCGCAGGGTGAAGGTGTAGGTCAGCGCATCGTCCGAGATGCGCCAGGATTCCGCCGCGCCGGGGACGATGGCGCCGCGATTGTCGTAGGTGAGAAGGCCGTCGTAGAGGTCGCGCAGGATGTGCGCCTCGGCCACCGTCGAGGAGCGATGCGGATCGAGGGTCTCGGGATCGGCGTCGTTGCCGCGCCGATACGTGGCCTCCGGGGCCGCTCCGGCCCCGGCCGAGCCCCCGAGCAGCAGGGCGCCGGCGCCGGTCAGCCAGCCACGGCGCGGCAGGCGCATCGGCTCAGGCGCCGGTCTCGGGCACGAGCCCGGCGGCCTCGATGCCGGCGACCGCGCAGATCTCGTCGTTGTCCGAGGTGTCGCCGGAGATGCCGACGGCGCCGAGAAGGCGCCCGTCGGCCGCACGGACCAGCACGCCGCCCGGGACCGGCACCAGGGCCGCCGGCCCGACCACGTGGCTCACCGCGGCGACGAAGTAGGGCTGCGCCTCGGCGCGGGCGTGGATCGCCCGCGAGCCGAGGCCGAGCGCGAGCGCGCCGTTGGCCTTGCCCATCGCGATCTCGGCGCGGCGGAGCGAGGTGCCGTCCTCCGCCTGGACACATTTTAGAGAACCGCGATCGTCATATACAACCACCGCAAGCGGCTTCAGGCCGCGCGTTCGCGCCGTCTCCAGGGCGGTGGCGACGATGGTGCGGGCGGCCTCGAGCGTCAGGTCGATCATCGGAACCGAGGGGGATCTTGGGGGACGGACGGCCGCGCGGACGGTCCGCGACGGCCAGGGATCAGGACAGGGAGGCGATCGACGGTGCGTCGCGCGATCATCCATATCGGAATGCCCCGGACGGGGTCCACATCGCTGCAGCAGGTGCTGGCCAACCTGCGGCCGCGGCTGGCGGAAGCCGGCCTGCTCTACCCGGACCTCGCACCCGAAGGCGCCCAGCCCGGGTCCGACGTCAACCACCAGGGATTGGGCGAGGCGCTCGACGGGCGGCGGCCGAAGGCGGAGCGCCGCGCGATGCTCGCGCGCCTCGATCGCGTCCTGTCCGAGACGGACGCCGACACGGTGATCCTGTCCTACGAGGACTTCTCGGTGCAGCGGCCGAGCTTCGGCGTGCCCCGGACGCTGTCCGAGGCGTTCGCCCGCCGGGGCTTCGCGATGGATGTCGTGATGGCGGTCAAGCCGCCGTTCGAGTTCCTGAACTCCGCCTACGCCCACCGCGCGCAGCTGGTGAAGGAGCCGCGCAGCTTCCGCGAATACGCTCGTGCGAACCGCCGCTCCGGGCGGCTCGACTATCGCGCGCTGATCGCGCCCTGGGCGCGGGCGACGGACGGCGCCGTGATCGCCGTGCCGCTGCGCGACGCGCGCTCCGACGCGACGCTGGTCGAGCGGTTCGTCGCCGCGCTCGGGCTGACCGCGCGGCTCGCGCCGATGATGGACGCCGACGCCCTGCGGACCGTGACCAACCGCAGTTCCGGGCCGCTCGCCGTCGAGGCCTCGCGCCGCCTGCGGCACCTCCGGGTCCACCGCCAGGTGGAGGGCCACCCGCGCCGGATCGGCCACGTCCTCGACCAGGCGGCGTGGTCGCGCGGTCTCGATCCGGAGCCGTTCCGCGGCGACGCTCCGGACCTCGCCGAGGAGATCGCCGACCGCTTCGCCGCCACCTGCGCGCGCTTCGCCGACCTCGCCTGGGGCCTGCCGTGGGATCGCGTCGTCGCCGCGGCGCCGGCACGGGCGCCGAACGAGTGGGCCGGGCGGCCGATCCCGCCGGAGACCGAGGCGCAGATCGCGCTCCTGATGCGCGAGACGATGCGCCGCTTCGATTTCCGCAGGCCTCCGGCGTGGCGCCGGATCCCGGCCGAGTGCGCCGAGAGCGCCGCGTTGGGCGCGGCGCGCCTGATCGGCTTCGAATCACGCTGGCGCGTCAGCTGAGCGGCCCCTGTGCGAAGGGCCGTCGCGGGCTAGTTCCGGCGGCGACCCGTCCGCAGGAGACCCGACGATGGCCGAGACCGCCAGACCGCACGTGATCTGCCACATGACCAGCTCCGTCGACGGGCGGATCAAGACCCGCCGCTGGGGGATCGAGGCCGACGACCATTACGAGACGGTGCACGCGCGCCTCGACGGCGATGCCTGGATGTGCGGCCGCGTCACCATGCAGGGCTACGCCGACAGCGCCACGCCGCTCGCCGCCCCGCCCGCCGATGACGGCCCGGTGCCGCGCGAGGACCACGTCGCCCGGCGCGACGCGTCCGGCTACGCGGTGGCCCTCGACGCGAAGGGTCGCCTCGACTGGGGCGCGCGGAACGAGATCACCGGCGATCACGTGGTGGTGGTCCTGACCGAGGCCGTCCCCGACGCGCATCTGAGACGCCTGCGGGCGGGCGGGCAATCCTACCTGTTCGCCGGCACCGAGACGATCGACTTCGCGCTGGCGGTGGAGAAGCTCGGCCGCCTGTTCGGCATCGCCCGCCTCCTGGTCGAGGGCGGCGGCGGCCTCAACGGCTCGATGCTGCGGGCCGGCGTGATCGACGAGCTCAGCCTGCTGCTCGCCCCGGCCGTCGACGGCCTTCGCGGCACGCCCGCGGTGTTCGACGTCGACGGCACCGAGGCCGACTCGCTCGGGGCCAAGCGCCGGCTCGAGCTGAGATCCTGCGAGACCCTGTCCGGCGGGGTGGTCTGGCTCCGCTATCGCGTCGCCGCGGCCTGAGCGGTCAGGCGAGGCCGGCGAAGAACCCGTCGAAGAGCCCCGTCACCGTCGCCGGGTCCTCGAAATGCGGGAAGGCCCCGGTCGGCAGGGCCCGGATCGTCCAGTTCGGCCGGGCGGCGAAGCGCGGCGCGTCGCGGAAGTCGACGAAGTCGCCGCGGCTGCCGTGGAGCATCAGCACCGGGAGCGTCAGCGCCTCGTAGAGCGTGGTGGCGTCGGTCGGGAACAGGTGGCCGGCCACGAAGCAGTAGGGCGCGTGCCGCGCCCCGGGCTGGTGGGCCGAGCGGTAGTCGTAGGCGAACAGCCCCTCGTCGATCCGCTTCGAGCCGAAGGTCTTCTGCAGGAAGAAGCGCATGCTCGGGCGGCTGACGAGGAGGGCGAACAGCGCCGGCCCGAGGAGGCGCGAATCGACGATCGCACGGACGCGCGGGCTGCCGCGGTCGCCGCCCGCCGGCCCGCGCCCGGAGAGGCGCCGGTCGAACCCGGTCGGGCTGATCAGGCCGATCGCACGATAGGCCTCCGGCCGCTCGACCACGGCGCGGGCGAGGTAGGAGGCCGAGAGCGAGAGCGCGATCGCGTCGATGCGGACGCCGCCGTGCCGGCGCGCGATCGCGTCGGCGACGGCGTGGATCGCGTCCGCCATCACCCGCGGGTTGTAGAGCCGGCGCGAACGTTCGGAGAAGCCGAAGCCCGGCAGATCGAGGGCGTAGACCGGGCGCCGCCCCTGCGCATGCAGGTAGAGCGGGCGGACCTCGTAGGCGTTGGCGGCGGCGTTGATCGAATGGATCAGCAGCAGCGGCATCCCTTCGGCCTCGGCCGAGCCGTAGACGCTCACCCGGCCAGCCGCCGTGTCGATCACCTCCCGCCGCCCGGGAAGGGCAGGGGGTAAGCCGTCGGGGCTCGTCGCCATCGCCTTGCGCCTCGTCTCGGGACGGATCGGTCGTCGCGACAACGGGATGAGCGGGCGGAACGTTGCCTGGCGCCGCCTGGTGCCTCGCCGTCGCATCGCGCCCGCGGCGCCGCACCCGGCAGCCGTTGACAGGGGGGCGGCGGTGTCGCGATCGTCCCCGGCCGAGGGGTGCCGGGTTCGTGGAACGCCGGATGCGCCGGCGACGCGAGGGAGTGACGGACCATGGCTCAGGCGGAGATCGGCGCGATCGAGCGCGCCACCCTGCGCACGGTGACGTGGCGCATCCTGCCGTTCCTGATGCTGGCCTACTTCGTCGCCTTCGTCGACCGGGTGAACGCGGGCTTCGCCGCCCTGCAGATGAACCAGGACATCGGCCTGTCGCCGGCGCAGTTCGGCCTCGGCGGCGGCCTGTTCTACGTGTCCTACGTGTTGTGCGAGGTGCCGAGCAACGTCGCGATGGAGCGCTTCGGCGCCCGCATCTGGCTCGCGCGGATCATGATCACCTGGGGGCTCGTCTCGGCCGGGATGGCCTTCGTCGTGGGCCCGGTCTCGTTCTACGCGGTGCGTCTGCTGCTCGGGGCGGCCGAGGCCGGGTTCTTCCCCGGCGTGATCCTCTACCTGACCTACTGGTACCCGCGCGCCTATCGCGGGCGGATCGTGGCGATCTTCATGGTCGCGATCCCGATCTCGAGCTTCCTCGGGTCGCCGCTCTCGGCCTGGCTGCTCGGCACCGACGGGATGCTCGGCTTCCGCGGCTGGCAGTGGCTGTTCCTGATCGAGGCGGTGCCGGCGGTGCTGCTCGGCATCCTCGCCTTCGTCCTGCTGCCGGACGGCCCCGCCCGCGCGAGCTGGTTGACGCCGCAGCAGCGCGCCTGGCTCACCGAGCGCCTGGCCGACGACCGGGCCTCGGTGGTGGAGGGCGCGAGGAGGCCCGCCGGCCACCTCTCGCTGCGGCAGGTGATGACCAACCGCTACGTGCTCGCCGCCTCGCTGATCTACGCCGGCGCCTCCGGGGCGAGCCAGTGCCTGTCGCTGTGGCAACCGCAGATCATCAAGTCCTTCGGCCTGACCAACCTCGAGACCGGGCTGCTGAACGCGATCCCCTTCGGCATCGCCTCGGTGCTGATGATCGTCTGGGGGCGGTCCTCGGACAGGCGGCGCGAGCGCGTCTGGCACACCGCGCTGCCGCTCGGGCTGCTGGCCGCCAGCCTCGCCGCGTCTGTGCTGACGAGCCAGCTCTGGCCGACGATCCTGATCCTGTGCCTCGCCATCACCGCGACCTACACCGTGAAGGGCCCGTTCTGGGCGCTCTCGACCGAATGGCTCTCGGCGGGCGCGGCCGCGGCCGGCATCGCCCAGATCAACGCCATCGGCAACATCGGCGGGTTCCTCGGCACCTACCTCCTCGGCGTCATCAACGACGCGACGGGAAGCTACCCGCTGGGGCTGATGCCGCTGGTGATCCTCTCCGCCATCGGCTGCGCCCTGGTGCTGGGGCTTGGAAAGGCGAAGTCGCCGGCGCCCGCGCCGGCGCGGGCCTGAGGCCACCGGGAGAGGGGACCGGCGCCTTACCTGGTTCAGGGCATGGCCCGCGTGACCGCCCCTGCCGATGTCGACGCCGCGACAGCCACTGGCCCCTCCCATCGGTCCCGAACCGATGCGAACGCCCGCACGACCGGCAGCACCGCCTTCGCGAGCCGGATCTGGCCGGGCAGTCGCGCGACGCTCAGCGGCGCGTGCTTCAGCTTCGGGCTGGCGCGCTCGGCCTCCGCGACGACCTGGCCGACAAGGGGGAGGGCGGCGATCCGCGCCGCCTCGTCCGCCGGGATGCCGAGGCGGCGCGCCCAGGCCGTGCTCGTCCCGAGCCGGCCGGAGGCATGGAGCCGGCGCAGGCGGCGGCGCCAGAGGTAGCGATGGAGCGCGCGCGGCACCGGTTCGAGTCGCGCGTCGCAGAGCGCGCCGGGATCCTCGCAGCGGGAGCGGATGGTGTCGGCAACCCCGCCCGGCGCCCGGCCGGTGAGGCGGGCGGAGATGAACACCATCACCGCCGGGTCGTGGCGGACCCGGAACCCGTGCGCGAGGAGGCGGGCGACGAAGGCGCCGTCCTCGCCGAGGGCGATCTCCGGCATGCCGCCGACCCGGGCGTAGGCGTCGCGGCTGACGGCGAGCGTCGCGCCGATGGTGGTGCGGTGGCACGGCCACGGGTCGTTCGGATCGGGGTCGATCCGCGCCTCCGCCTCGGTCAGGAGCGCGCTGTAGGCGTCTTCCAGGCGTCCGCGGGCCGGGAGCGAGGGCGGCAGCAGGGCCGCCTCCTCGGGGATCAGCTCGACCCGGCCCGCGACCGCGTCGGCGCCGGCCGCGAGCGCGCGCAGGTTGGCGAAGACCCAGTCCGGCGGCACGCGGCTGTCGGCGTCGGTGGACAGGATGGTGCCGGCGCCGCCGAGCCAGCCGGCGGCCGCGTCCATCGCCTTGCGCCGGGCCCAGCCGGCATGGGCGCCGGCATATTCCATTTCGATCACCCGCACCGGCACGGAAAGCCGCGGCACCAGCTCGGCGACGATGCGGGCGGTGTCGTCCGTGCAGTTGTTGAGGAAGAGCACGATGCCGAGGCGGCCCGGGGCCAGGCCCTGCTGCGCATCGAGGGCGTCAAGGCAGAAGCCGATGCGCTCGGCCTCGTTGCGCACGGGGATGGCGACGACCGTGTCCGGCCCACCGGCCGCCGGCGTCGTCGGCGCGATGGCATCGAGCACGACCGTATCAGGCATCATCCATCCTCGATCGCCGACGCTCTCCCGCACGGCGACGGTTCGTATCGTGGAACGTCGACATCCTGTCGCGGGCCGCGCCTGTACAGGGGCTGAAGGCCGATCAGGCCGCCGCCTCGATCTCCCCGCTCACCGAGAGCCATTCCTCCTCGGCGGCCCCGAGCGCCGCGACCGCGTCGGCGCGCATCTTCGCGATCTCGCCGGCCTTGGCCGCGTTCTGGAGGAAGGCGGTGCCGTCGCCGAGCGCCGCGTCGATCTTGGCGATGGCGGCGGTGAGCTTGTCCATGCGCGCCTCCAAGCCTTCGAGCCGCTTGCGCAAGGGGGCAAGCGCGGCGCGGCGCTCCACCGCCGAGCGCCGCGCCTCGGCCTGCTTGCCGCCCGAGGCGTCCTCGTCGCGGGCGGCGTCGCGCTCGGGACCGGCCAGCACGAGGCGCCGGTAATCGTCCATGTCGCCGTCGAAGGTTTTCACGGAGCCGTCGGCGACCAGCCAGAGCCGGTCGGCGCAGGCCTCGACCAGGAAGCGGTCGTGGCTGACCAGGATGACCGCGCCCTCGTAGTCGTTGATCGCCTCGACCAGCGCCTGCCGGCTCTCGATGTCGAGGTGGTTGGTCGGCTCGTCGAGGATCAGCAGGTGCGGCCCCTCGAAGGCGGCGAGCCCCATCAGCAGGCGGGCCTTCTCGCCGCCCGAGAGCTGCGAGACCGGCGTGTCCGCCTTGTTGGCGGGAAACCCGAGCCGGGCGGTGGCGGCGCGCACCCGCGCCTCGGGGGCGTCCGGCATCAGCGTGCGCAGGTGCGCCACCGCGTTCTCGGCCGGGCGCAGCTCGTCGAGCTGATGCTGGGCGAAGTAGGCGACCTTCATCTTCGAGGAGCGGCGCAGCTCGCCGGACAGCGCGTCGAGCCGGCCGCCGATGAGCTTGCAGAAGGTCGACTTGCCGTTGCCGTTGGCGCCGAGCAGCGCGACGCGGTCGTCGGGGGCGAGGCTGAGGTTGAGGCCCGAGAGCACGATGCGGTCGGGGTAGCCGGCCGCCACCCGCTCCATCGCCACGATCGGCGGCGAGAGCGGCTTCTCCGGGCTCGGCAGGTGGATCACCGGCACGTCGTCCTCGATCAGCCCGGCGATCGGCACCATCTTGGCGAGCTTCTTGACGCGCGACTGCGCTTGGCGCGCCTTCGTCGCCTTGGCCTTGAACCGGTCGATGAAGCTCTGGAGATGCGCCCGCTCGGCATCCTGCTTCACCTTGGCCTTGGCCTGCAGCATCCGCTTCTCGGAGAGCTGCTTGGCGAAGGAGGTGTAGCCGCCGCGGTAGATCGTCAGCTTGCCGCGGTCGAGGTGCAGGATGTGGTCGACCGACTCGTCGAGCAGGTCGCGGTCGTGGGAGATGATGATCGCGGTGCGGGGATAGCGCTCGAGGTAGTCGTAGAGCCAGATCGTGCCCTCGATGTCGAGGTAGTTGGTCGGCTCGTCCAGCAGCAGCAGGTCGGGCTCGGAGAACAGCACCGCGGCGAGCGCCACGCGCATCCGCCAGCCGCCCGAGAAGTCCGAGCACGGCCGGTTCTGCGCCGCCGCGTCGAAGCCGAGGCCGTGCAGGATCGCCGCCGCGCGGGCCGGCGCCGAATGCGCGCCGATGTCGACGAGCCGCGTCTCGATCTCGGCACGGCGCAGCCCGTCGGCGCCCTCCGCCTCGGCCATGAGCTTCGCGCGCTCGGTGTCGGCGGCGAGCACGACCGCATGGAGCGTCTCGGGCCCGGCCGGCGCCTCCTGCGCCACCGCGCCGATGCGCATGCCCTTGGGCATCGAGACCGCGCTCGCATCCACCGGCCACTCGCCGAGGATCGCCTTGAACAAGGTGGTCTTGCCGGCGCCGTTGCGGCCGACGAGGCCGACGCGGGCGCGGTCGGGGATCGAGAAGCTCGCGCCGTCGAGGATCAGGCGCTCGCCGATGCGGAGGGTGAGGTCGTTGACGCGGAGCATGGGGCGTTCTGGCGAGACCGGCGCCCGGTGGCAAGCGTGCGGTGCCATGCGCTTGAGTCGTGGGACGCCTCAGACCAGATCCCAAGCCGTCGGGTCGGACATCAGCTTGGCGACCAGCGCGTGGTTGAGCTCGTGCCCGGTATGGGCCGCCGTCAGCCGCCCGAGGATCGGATGGCCGGCGAGCGCGAGGTCGCCGACGAGGTCGAGGACGCGGTGGCGCACCGGCTCGTCGGGCACCCGCATCCCGCCGACGATCCCCCCGCGCACGATCATCGCCGCCGAGCGCGCGCCGCAGCCCTGCAGGAACGGCTTGCGCGTCGCGAAGCCGTAGGCGCGCCCGAGCATCGCGCGCCAGTAGCGCCCGAAGCTGCGCGCCGGCGCGATCTCCGCGAGGAAGACGTCCGGCGTGACCGGGCCGGACCAGTCGAGCGGGCCGAAATGCGCCAGCGCGAGGTGGGCGGAGACGTGGAGCCCGTCATGCGGCGCGATGCGCAGCGTGCGCCGGCCGTCCACCACCTCGACGGTTCGCAGCACCCGGATCATGCGGCGCGGCTCGCCATTCTCGATCCGGCCCGCCGCGCGGATCGCGCGGCACCAGGGCACCGCGCTGCCGTCGAAGATCGGAAGCTCCTCGGCATCGATCTCGACGAGCGCCTCGTCGATGCGCTCGGCCGAGAGCGCGGCGAGCAGGTGCTCGACGGTGCGGACCAGCGGCCCCTCCGGCGAGCGCAACGCCGTGCACAAAGGCTGGCGCTCGCGCAGGGTCCACAGCGCCGGGACGTCGACCGTTCGCCCGCCGTGAAGCCGCCGGCGGAAGACGATGCCGTGCCCGGGCGGGGCCGGGCCGACGCGGACGGTCGCGCGGCGCCCGGTGTGAAGCCCGCGTCCCGCCAGCGTGAACGCGGCCCCGAGGGTCGCCCGACGACCGCCGAACACGGGACCGGCCGGGGCGTGGCGCGCGTCGAGGGGGATCGAAATCGCCGCGCGTCCCGGCGCGAAAAGGTCGGGCGGTGAGCCCGGAGGCCTTCGATCGGGGGGCAACAGGCGCGGCATTCCGGATCCCGGGCGCCCTCGCAGGCCGAATGCGGTCCTTCACCTAAGCGACGTCGGCGCGAACGGGAAATCACAGTCTCGCGTAGTCCGGCGCGGCCCCATCCACCTCCATCGCCGACGGTCGGCTTGACCGGTGACTACCCGGTCGTCACGATCCCGCAACAAGCTCGACGACGCGATGCTCCGGGTCGGGCCGGTCGCGCGGACTTTCAGACGGTCCGCGGCGCGGCGGTCCCGGCGCATCGCGAAGGGACCGGTTTTCGATGGCACGGCTCTCCACCATTCCGTTCTTCAAGGAGCCGGGCATCGAGCTCGGCCCCTTCGAGACGCGCTGCCACTGGCGCCGCTTCGACGAGAACGAGGTGCTGGTCGACTTCGACGACGTCTCCACCGACGTCTACTTCCTCGCCACCGGCGAGGTGCGCATCCTCAACCGCACGCAGTCCGGCAAGGAGGTGATCCTGGGCGAGATGCGCGGCGGCGCGTTCTTCGGGGAGCTGTCGGCGCTGGACGGCGTCGGCCGCTCGGCCAACGTCACGGCGCTGACCCGCGGCGAGCTCTGCGTCGTCCCGGCCTCGGTGTTCCGGCAGATGGTGTTCGCCTCGGAAGCCATCGCCGACCGGCTGTTCCGCCTGCTGACCAAGCGCGTGCGCGAGCTCAACACCCGCCTGATGGAGCACGCGCTGCTCGACCTGCGCCACCGCCTCTATGCCGAGCTGCTGCGGCTCTCGGTGCCGCGCGCGGGCGGGGGCGACGAGCGGGTGGTGACGCCGCCGCCCTACCACCACGTGCTCGCCGCCCGCATCGGCTGCCGCCGCGAGCAGGTGACCCGCGAGTTCACGGTGATGGCGGCCGAGGGCCTCGTCGACCGCACCCGCGGCGCCCTCGTGATCCGCCGGCCGGACCTGCTGGAGGCCCGGGTCGCCGAGGCCCTGCGCGAGGACGGCTGAGCCCTTGTCCGCGCCGCTGCTGCGACTCGAGAACCTGACCAAGCGGTTCGGGGCCGGAACGGCCGTCGACGCCGTCTCCCTCGACCTGGCGGCGTCCGAGTTCTTCTGCCTGCTCGGGCCTTCGGGGTGCGGGAAGAGCACGCTGCTGCGCCTGATCGCCGGGTTCGAGGCGCCGAGCTCGGGCACGATCCGCCTCGGCGACCAGGACCTCGCCGCGCTGCCGGCCCATCGCCGGCCGGTGAACATGATGTTCCAGTCCTACGCGCTGTTCCCGCACATGAGCGTCGGCCGGAACGTCGCCTACGGGCTCGATGGCCTCGTCGCCGGCCGCGCGGCGACGGCCGAGCGGGTCGCCGCGCTGCTGCGCCTCGTGCGCCTCGAGGGCTTCGCGGACCGCGCGCCGGCGACGCTCTCGGGCGGCCAGCGCCAGCGCGTGGCGTTGGCCCGGGCGCTCGCCCGCGAGCCGCGGGTGCTGCTCCTCGACGAGCCGATGGCGGCCCTCGACCGCACGCTGCGCGAGGAGACGCAGGCGGAGCTGCGCGCGCTGCAGCGCCGCCTCGCCACCACCTTCGTCGTCGTCACCCACGATCCCGCGGAGGCGATGACCCTGGCCGACCGCATCGGCGTGATGGATCGCGGCCGGCTCGTGCAGGTGGGCCGCCCGGCCGACCTCTACCGCCGGCCGGCCACGCGATTCGTCGCGGGCCTGCTCGGCGACGTGAACCTCATCCCCGGCCGCCTCGGGGCGGAGGAGCCCGGCCCGCATCGCGGCGTCGAGAGCGCGGTGGGACCGCTGCTTGCGCGCGCGCCGGACGCGCCGCTTTCAGCCGGCGCCGACATCGTCCTCGCCGTGCGTCCCGAAGACTTGAGCCTGAGCGGGGAGGGCGTGCCCGGGACGCTGATCGAGGAGACCTTCCTCGGCGACCGCACCCGCCGCGTCGTCCGCCTCGCCGACGGCACCTGCCTGCGCGCGACAACCGCGCCGGGCGAGGGCGCGCCGGTCGTGGGCGAAGCGGTCGCGGTCCGCTTCGCCCCCGATGCCGCGACGATCCTGCCGGCATGAGGTCATCGGTCATGCGCGATGCACGGGACGATGAGGGGCCGGGCACCCGCTCCCGAACGGCTGCCGGGCTCAAAATCGTTACCGAATCTAAGACCCTGCCAGTCGCCCCGCCGCGGTCATCCCGGGGCTGCGCATCAGAGCCCGGGATCCAGAGCCGCCGACGGCGCCATCTCCAGCACGACCAGTGCATCTGGATCCCGGGCTCGCCTTCGGCGCCCCGGGATGACGGGGAGGGTGTGAAAGCGAAGTCCGGGAGACCGGGACGATGACGACGTCCCCAAGCGCGAGCCGCCTGCGCGTCCTTCTCCGCCTGCCGGTCTGGCTCTGGCTCGGCGCCTTCTTCCTGGTGCCGTTCGTCATCACCTTGAAGATCAGCCTGTCGGAGCCGGCGACCGCGATGCCGCCGTACCTGCCGGTGCTCGACTGGCGGGGCGGCGCGGGGGATTGGTCGGACTTCCTCAGGGCGCTCAATTTCGAGAACTACGTCACGCTCGCCACCGACGCGCTCTATCGCGACGCGGCCCTGACGTCGCTGGCCTACGCGCTATCGGCGACCGCGATCCTGGCGGGCATCGCCACGCCGCTCGCCTACGCCATCGCCCGGAGCCCGGCGGCGCGCCAGCCGCTGCTCGTCGCGCTCGTCGTGGTGCCGTTCTGGACGAGCTTCCTGATCCGGGTCTACGCCTGGATCGCGATCCTGAAGCCCGAGGGCCTGCTCAATCTCGGGCTGCTGCGCCTCGGGCTGATCGCGCAGCCGCTGGAGATCCTGAACACCCCCGCCGCGGTGCTGATCGGCCTCGTCTACGCCTACCTGCCGTTCATGGTCCTGCCGCTCTACGCGGTGCTGAGCCGCCTCGATCCGGCGTTGCGCGAGGCGGCGGCCGACCTCGGCGCCTCGCCGACGCGGGTGTTCTGGACCGTGACGCTGCCGCTCGCCCTGCCCGGGCTGCTGGCGGGCGCGGCGCTGTGCTTCATCCCCATGGTCGGCGAGTTCGTGATCCCGGACCTGCTCGGCGGCTCCGAGACGCTGATGCTTGGGCGCGTGCTCTGGAGCGAGTTCTTCACCAACCGCGATTGGCCGCTCGCCTCGGCGGTGGCGATCCTGCTGCTGGTTCTCGTCGTCGGCCCGGTGGTGCTGTTCCGCGACGCCGCCGCCGAGGCCGCGAGCGGCGAGGGCGCACCATGACCGCGCATCGTCCGACCGCGCTCACCCGCACGGCGCTGCTCCTCGGGCTCGGCTTCCTGTACGCGCCGATCCTGGTGCTGGTGGTCTACTCGTTCAACGCCTCGGCCCTGGTCACGGTGTGGGGCGGGTTCTCGACACGGTGGTACGGCGTCCTGCTCGCCGACCGGCCGTTGCTCGAGGCCGCCTGGGTGTCGCTCCGCGTCGCGACGCTGTCGGCCGTCATCGCGACGGCGCTGGGCACGCTGGCCGCCCTCGCGCTCGCGCGGCACGGACGCTTCCGCGGGCGCACGCCGTTCACCGGGCTCGTCACCGCGCCGATGGTGATGCCGGAGGTGATCACCGGCCTGTCGCTGCTGCTGCTGTTCGTCGGGGTCGGCATCGACCGCGGCCTCGGCGCGATCGTCGTCGCCCACGCCACCCTCGGTACCGGCTTCGTCGCGGTCGTGGTCGCCGCCCGCCTGCGCGGGCTCGACCGCGACCTGGAGGAGGCCGCCGCCGACCTCGGCGCCGGGCCGTTCCGGGTGTTCGCGACGGTGACGCTGCCGCTGCTCGCCCCCGGCATCGCCGCCGGGTTCCTGCTCGCCTTCACCCTGTCGCTCGACGACCTCGTCGTCGCGAGCTTCGTCTCGGGGCCCGGCGCGACCACCCTGCCGATGCGGCTCTACAGCCAGGTCCGGCTCGGCGTGAACCCCGAGATCAACGCCGCCTCGACGCTGCTCATCGCCGCGGTCGGCCTCGCGGTCGGCGCCGCGACGTGGCTCGGCGCCAGGCGGGGCGGCCGAGCCGCGGCGTAGGGTTTCAGGCGAGCGCCACCGTGTAGGCCGCCTCGGTCTTGCCGCGGATCTCCTCCTCGGTGACGCCGTCGGCGAGCTCGATCAGCCGCATCCCGCCGTCGCCGTGCTTGTCGATCGTGAACACGCCGAGGTCGGTGATGACGAGGTCGACCACGTGCGTGCCGGTGAGCGGCAGGTCGCATTCCTTGAGCAGCTTCGGGCTCTCGGTGCCGTCCTTGTTCTTCGCCACGTGCTCCATCACGACGACGACGCGCTTGACGCCGGCCACGAGGTCCATGGCGCCGCCCATGCCCTTCACCATCTTGCCGGGGATCATCCAGTTGGCGAGATCGCCGTTTCCGGCCACCTGCATGGCGCCCAGGATCGACAGGTTGATGTGCCCGCCGCGGATCATCCCGAACGAATCGGCCGAGGAGAAGTAGCTCGTCGTCGGCAGTGCCGTGATCGTCTGCTTGCCGGCATTGATCAGGTCGGCGTCCTCCTCGCCCTCGAACGGGAACGGCCCCATGCCGAGCATGCCGTTCTCCGACTGGAGCTGCACCGACATGCCCTCGGGAATGTAGTTCGACACCAGCGTCGGGATGCCGATCCCGAGGTTCACGTAGAAGCCGTCTTCCAGCTCACGCGCGGCACGCGCCGCCATCTGCTCGCGGGTCCAGGCCATTTTTCGATCTCCTGATGTGGGGCGCGTCCCGCGCCGTCCGCCGCACCCGCGGCGACGCGCTTCGCGCTTGCGGCCTCACGGCCGGAAGTCGTCGCGGGCTCAGACGGCGCCGCCGCCGGCCGCGGCCGGAGCGGCCTCGGCGCGCTTGCGCACCGTGCGCTGCTCGATCCGCTTCTCGCGCCCCGGAACGTGGATGATCCGCTTCACGAAGATGCCGGGGGTGTGGATGTCGTCGGCGTCGATCTCGCCGGGCTGCACCAGGTGCTCGACCTGCGCCACCGTCATCGTCGCGGCGGTCGCCATCATCGGGTTGAAGTTCCGCGCGGTCTTCCGGTAGCGCAGGTTGCCCTCGGTGTCGCCGGTATGGGCGTGGACGATGGCGAGGTCCGCGAACAGCCCGCGCTCCATCACGAAGTGCTCGCCGTCGAATTCGCGCACCTCCTTGCCCTCGGCCACCTTCGTGCCGACGCCGGTCTTGGTGAAGAAGGCCGGGATGCCGGCCCCGCCCGCGCGGATGCGCTCGGCCAGCGTCCCCTGCGGATTGAACTCGATCTGGAGCTCGCCGCCGAGGTACTGCCGGGCGAACTCCTTGTTCTCGCCGACATAGGACGAGATCATCTTCGCGACCTGCCGGGTCTCGAGCAGCTTGCCGAGGCCGACGCCGTCGATGCCGGCGTTGTTCGAGACGATGGTCAGCCCCTTCACGCCCGATTCCCGCACCGCCTCGATCAGCTCGTCGGGGATGCCGCAGAGGCCGAAGCCGCCGCACATCACCATCATGTCGTTCTTGAGCAGCCCCGCGAGCGCCGACGTCGGATCCGCATAGACCTTCTTCATGGACACTGAACCCTTCCGGCCCGCGCGCGATCGCGCCGACATTCGTTCCGCGAAAGCTGTCCCCGATTCCGGCGCGCCGGTAAAGGCGCCCGGCGTCGGGAAGCGCGGCCCCGGCCGTCCGCACGAAGGCGGCGGGGACGGCCGGGCGCTGCGGGCAGACAAAGCCGATCGGACGCTTTAAGGGAATCACCCGAACGGTCCGATGCATGACGGCGGGGTGAGCCTGAAACATCCGGGGCCGCTCGTCGTCCCCCGTCGCGACCTCGCCGCCCCTCGAGCGGCCCGCGACGTGCCCGCCCGGAGTGCAATGTCGCCGCGCCGCCTCCTTCTCGCCGTCGGCTTCGCGTCGCTCGCCGTCCTCGGGACCGGCCTCGCGACCCTGCCCTGGCCGGTCGGCACCCCGACGGCGGCGGCCTTCGTCAGCCGCGGCCTGCGCGATTTCGGCTTCGCGCTCACCGCCGAGGGCGCGACCACGATGACGTTGCTGCCCCTGCCGCGCCTGAGCTTTACCCGCACCCGGATCACCGCCGCGCAGGCCGGCGGCCCGGCGCTGATCGAGGGCGGCAGCCTCGATCTCGACCTTAACCCGCTCGCCCTGCTCTCGGGCCAGGCCGACCTCGGCTCGCTCGTGCTGGGGGGCGCCACGATCCACATGCCGGAGGGCGCCGACGATCCGCGCTGGGCCGAGCCGGTGCGCCGGACCGCCGCGCGGCTCGGCCAAGGCGGCACGAATCACCCGCGCCGGATCACGCTGACCGGCGCGACCCTCGACGCGGCGAGCCCCGGCGGCGGCGCGCAGGCGGTCGACCTCACCCTCGCTTGGCCGCTCTGGAGCGCCGGCCTCGACGCGGCGGCGAGCTTCACCTGGCGCGGCGCGCGCACAAGCGTCGCGCTCATCGGCCTGCGCGCGAACGACCTGCTGAGCGGCGCCGCGTCGCCGTTCAGGCTCGATGCCGCCTGGCCCACCGGGAACCTGGCCGCCGAGGGCAGCGCCCGGACCGCGGGAGGCCTCGCCATCCAGGGGCAGGGGCGGATCGAGACGCGTTCGCTTTCCGAGACGATGGCCTGGATCGGCAGCGACGTGGCCTTGGCCCCCTTCATCCGGACGCTGGCCCTCGACGGACGCTTCGAGGCCGCCGGCCGCACGATGGCGTTCTCCAGCCTGCGCGCCACCTTCGGCGACGACGTGCTCGAGGGCGCGGGGTCCGTGAGCCTCGGCGAGGCCCGCACCGCGGTCCAGGCCACGCTCGCCAGCGACAGCCTGAACCTGGCGCCCCTGCTCGGCGGCCTGATGCAGATCTTCGGCGGATCGACGGTCGACGGCGTTCCCCAGGGCGCTCAGGCGATCGCCCTGGGCCCGCTCACGGGCGGAGACCTCGACCTGCGCATCTCGGCGGCCGAGAGCCGGATCGGGCCGGTCCTCCTGAACGATCTCGCGGCGAGCGTGCTGGTGCGGCCCGGGGCGGTCGAGGTCGCCCTCAACCGCGCCGAGCTCCAGGGCGCGACCCTGAAGGGCCGGGTCGCCCTGTCGGCGACCGGCGCGGACGGGGCCGAGACCGAGGTCAAGGCGCAGGGCGCCTTCGACCGGCTCGACCTCGGCGCCCTCCTGCTCGACCTCGGCGAGTCGCGCTGGGTTCACGGCGGCACGCAAGGGCAGTTCGCCCTGGAGAGCACCGGGCGCGATGCGGCGGACCTCACCGCGCACGTCGCCGGACGGGCCGCCTTCGCCATCGACGGCGGCGTGCTCGCCGGGATCGACCTCGCCGACGTCCTGCATCGCAACGGGGCGGTCGCGCCCGGCGCGCTCGCCCGCCGCAACGGCCGCACCCCGTTCGAGCGGGCCGCGATCACGTTGAAGTTCGCCGACGGGGTCGGCGAGATCGGCGAGGGCACCCTCAAGGCCGCCAACCTCACGGGCATCCTGCGCGGCCAGGTCTCGCTGCCGGCGCGCAGCGTCCGGGCCCGGGCGGAGCTCGGCCCGAAGGCCGGGGGCGACAACGCCCGCGCAAGCCTCGCCTTCGACATCGACGGCCCGTGGGCCGGGATCCGCGTCCGCACCGGCCAGAAGGGCGCCGATCCGGACCAACGCGAGGACGCGCCGTCGTCCCTGCCCCTGCACGTGCCGACCTCGGTCGTGATTCCCGGCTCGGCGCGCGCCTACGCCCCCTGATCCGGAGTTCGGGCGAAGCTCGGATCCGCCATCCCGCGACGATCAATCGGCCTTGGGACGATCCGGCCTCTCGGCTTCGGACCGGGCCAGCTCCCGCCAGCGCAGCACGAGGCCCTCGAATGCGGCGAGATCGTCGGCGCCGAGGCGCCCGAGCGTCCGCCCGACATAGGCCGCCTGCGCCGCGAGCCCCTGCGCGGCGAGGTCGGCGCCGGCCGGCGTGAGGTGGAGCGCATGCGAGCGCCGGTCGCCGGGGATCGGGCGGCGCTCGACCAGCCCGGCCTCGACCAGGCGGTCGATCAGACCGGAGACGTTGCCCTTCGTGACGTAGAGGCGCGCCGCCAGGTCCTGCTGGGTCAGGCCCTCGCGCTCGGTCAGCGTCGAGAGCACGTCGAATTGCGGGATCGACAGGCCGATGCCGCGCAGCGTCCCGCTCATCGCCGCCGTGACCCGCCGGTTGAGGCGGATGAAGCGGAACCAGACGCGCAGGGGATCGACCGCGGCGTCGGCAGGATCCGGATCGGGGACGGGGCGGGTACGCGGCATCACGGGGCCAAGCTATAGCAGACCGGGCGATCCCGGCGAGTGGCGCGGCCACGCGCCGGCCGGTATAGCGTTCGCGACCCCGAAGCCAGACACCAGCCATGCGCCGCCTTCTCGTCGAGGAACCCGTCACCCGCGCCGGCCCCCTGGCCCGGTGGGCCGCCCTGTTCTCGCTCATCGTGTCCGGCATCGCGATCGTGCTGGTCCGCGATCCCCGTACGGAGGCCGGGCCGGCGCTGGCGACGCTGGCCGCGGGCCTCGGCGTCGCGGTGCTGGCCGTCGCGCTCGCCGGGTTCGCCTTCGTCCGGGTCTGGCGGGAAGGCGCCCGCGGTCTCGGTGCGGCGCTCGGCGGGCTGGTCCTCGCGATGCTGGTGCTCGCCTACCCGGCCTACGCGGCGCTGCGGGGCTTCCGGCTGCCGGCGCTGACCGACGTGACCACCGACATCGACAACCCTCCGGCGTTCTCGCGCTCGCGCGCCGCGTTCGCCGCCCGGAACGGGCGCTACCCCGCCGATTCCGACCTCCCGACCCGCGAACGGCAGCGCGCCGCCTATCCGCAGATCGCGCCGCTGACCCTCGACATCGACGCCGACGAGGCGTTCGAGCTGGCGCGCAAGGCGGCGGTGAACCGCAAGTGGCAGATCGTCGAGGCGATCCGCCCCGGCGGGCGGACCGGCAACGGCCGGATCGAGGCGGTCTCGCGCAGCCTCATCCTCAACCTGCCCGACGACGTCACCATCCGCGTCCGGCCGCGTGCCGACGGTGCCCGCATCGACGTCCGCTCCGCCTCGCGGCTGGGCACGCGCGATTTCGGCGTCAACGCCGACCGCATCCGGGCCTATCTCGACGAGGTCGCGAACCTCGCGCTCGCCGTGAAGTAGCGTCGAGCGGCCGCGCGCGGCGGGCGGTCTCGCGCCTCAGCCGGCCGGCGAGGGGCCCGGTGCGAAGATCCCGTCGAGGCGCGGCGCGCCCTGCGTCGCCACCAGCTCGCGCGCGACGAGATCCTCGAGGTGGGCGAACACCGACAGCGCCGCCGCGCCGCGCAGGCGCGGATCGAGGTTCTGGTACGTGGCCGCGACGATCGCCGGGATGGTGTCGTCGCCGGCGGCGATGCGCGCGCGGATCGAGGCCTCGCGGTGGCGGCGGTGGTTGGCCAACCCGCGCACGAAGCGCCGGGGATCGCGCACCGGGCCGCCATGGCCCGGCCAGTAGATGGTCTCGTCGCGGCCCCTGAGCTTGTCGAGCGAATCCATGTAGGCGCGCATCGAACCGTCCGGCGGCGCGACGATGCTGGTCGACCATGCCATGACGTGATCGCCGGAGAACAAGGCCGCCTCCTCCGGCAGGGCGAAGGCGAGGTGGTTCATGGTGTGGCCGGGCGTCTCGACCGCGACGAGGGTCCAGCCTTCGCCGGAGAGCGCATCGCCCTCGTGCATCGGCCGGTCGGGGACGTGGTCGCGGTCGGCGGCGGCATCGAGATGGCCGATCTCGCCGGCGCCGAGCGCGCGGGCAGCCCGATGCGGCAGGCAGCCGGCGATCGGCGCGCCGGTGCGTGCCTGCAGCAGGCGGGCGCCCGGGGAGTGGTCGCGATGGGTGTGGGTGACGACGATCGCCGCCACCGACTCTTGGCCGAGATCGGCGAGCAGGGCCTCGACGTGGTCGGCATCGGACGGCCCCGGATCGATCACCGCGACGCGTCCGTACCCGACGACGTAGGTGCAGGTCCCGCTCGCGGTGAACGGGCCGCCGTTCGGCGCGACCCGGCGGCGGACGAGGGGGCTCAACGTTTCCAGGCGGCCGCTCGCGGGCATCACCGTGTCGAAGTCGGGCGCATCGGTACCGGCATCCGTGTCCGCCATCCGAGGCTCCTTTCGATCCCGACCGGCGCGGTCGGCCCGGAGCTACGCGAACGCGCGGCGGCGGACAATCCGAAGCGCGAGGACGTCAACGGAACGGGGAGGGCGTGACCACGCGGATCGGGTTCTGGTTGATCGCGGCGCGCTCGGGGATGCGGAAGCCGTCGCCGACCGAGGCGACCTGGACGAGGCTCGCCCGCTCGGCCGTGCGCAGCGTCCGGCGGAAGGCGTGCGCCTCGGCGTCGCGGCGGATCGCGCCAACCTTCGCCTCGATCCGCCGGCTCTGGCCCCGCGTGATCGCGGCCTGCCGGAAGTCGACGAGGGCGACAGAGCCCGACCGGTTTCGCGTCACCACGTCGGCGCTGTCGCGGGTGGCGACGACGTCGCCCTTGCGCAGGGTGAGATCGCCGGCGAGCGGCAGGGGCGGGGTGCCGGGCGCGGCCTGGCAGGAACAGTTCTCGACGCGCCGCTGGCGGTAGATGTTGGCCAGAGCCGAGGCCCGGTAGGGCAGGCCCTGCGGGCTGATCGCACGGTCGAGTTCGGTCTCGCGGGCGCCGAGGGTGTAGACGTTCGTCGGCGCCCCCGGGCAGGCGGCGGCGCAGGCCGCCTCGTGCACCGGCATGTCGGCCCGTGCCCCGAGATTGCCGAGGGGGAAGAGATAGCCGTCGCACATCCGCACGCAGACCGTGCGACGCCCGGCCGAGGCGACGGCGACCCGCGTCACGCGCTCCGCGCGGGCCCGCTTGCGACGCGACCGGCCGAGCGGGAGGTCGGCCACGGGACGCGGGGTATGGTAGACCGGGCGCGAATACCCAAGGCGGCGGCCGTCGGGCAGGTTGGCGTAGCGGCCGGGGCGGTGCGCCGGCGGCGCGGGCTGCGGCCGGGCGGGCGCGAAGAGTTCCTGGAAGAAGTCGAGCAGGCCGCCGCGCTCGGAGGCCTGGACGAGGCTCGATCCGATCGTGACGCTGCCGAGCCCGAGGATCAGCCCCGCCGCGGCGGTCCCGATCATCTGCCGCCGCGTTCCCCCGGAGCCGTAAAACCTCTGCCAGCGCGCCCAGAACGCCATGTCTCGTCAGGTCTCAGCCCATGCGGCATGCCGGCCCGGCGGTGGCCTGGGCGAGCGAGGCCGACTTAAAGGTTCGTTAAGCGGGGCGGCAAGTGCGGAAGACAACCGACACGATCACAACATCGCAGCGATCAGGCACAGGTATTGGCCCCTCGAGCGGCCTATTATGAGGACACCAGCAGGCGGCTCGACTTGGCGGACCTGTCGCGAGGCCGTGCTCGTCGGCTTTGCCCGGTGGGCGGTGCGCGGCGCGTTCGAGCCTCCGCCGCGGGAATCCGGTGGACGGCGCATGAAAAAAGCCGCCCCGGAGGGCGGCTTGCTCAGCGACGGATCGACTCCGGCGGCGATCAATGCCGATGAGCGGGACCGTTTGGCCGGACCCGGATCGGAACCAGGCGCGGCTCGGGCCTCGGGGCCAGCGCACCCAGGACCTCCTCGACGCCGCGTGCCGCGGCACCCGCGGCGGAGCTGACGATATCGGTGAGGCGCTGGACGAGGGCGGACGCTTTTCTCATCGCTGTTCTCTGGTTTCGGACCTGGACTGAGGAACGCCGTTCGGAACGGCTCCGTTCCGGCTGCGGCCTCGTGTCCAACGAAGAGCAATATGGCGTGACATGCGCACCGGCGCGAGGGGGCGGGCGACGATTTCGGCGATCGATCGGCACCGGATCCGAGGCGCTCGATTTTTCGTGTGTGCAGGCATTCGAAGCGGCGGAACCGAAACAACGACTTGACGTTTGGGATGTCAGAAGGTCGCGGCCAAGCCCGCGTCCATGTTGTCAAGGATAACGCAGATGCTCGGTTGGGCCGTTACGTTCCTCGTCGTGGCCCTCGTGGCCGCTCTGCTCGGCTTCGGTGGCATCGCCGGCACGGCGATGGAAGCCGCCAAGCTGGTGTTCTTCGTCGCGATCGTGCTGTTCGCTATCTCGGCCGTGATCGGCCTGATGCGCGGCCGCTCCCCCACGCTCTGACGCCGAGCTCGCGTCCTGCGGGCGCTTCCCGCGCCACAGGAACTGCAGAAGATGGAGCCGGAGCGCCTCAGGGCGACTTCGGCTCCTTCGCATCGAGACGCTCGATGAGCTCGCGAAATCGATCCGGGACGGGTTGCTGGACGAGACCGTCGTAGAGGCAGCGGAGGTTGTGGCCGATGCGCGCCTGGGCCTGGTCGCTGAGCCGCGACGATCCATGCTCGCGCTTCTCGGCTTTCGAGCCCGCGGGCCCCGATTCCCCGACGGGCCTCAGGCCGGCATTGCCGATCGGCCTCCCCGCCTTCGCAGCGTCGGTCATCCTCACGTCCCCCGGTGCCGTTCGCGGCATCTGTGCATGAGGCACACGCGCATTGTCTTGCCGCGCGACATACGCCATGGCTGCACCAGCAACGCCTCCGGCCAGAAGCGGTTCCGCGCCCTGCCGGAACGGAGTCGGATGCCCCGCGTTGGGGCGGCAGGTTGAATAGCAGGCCGACAAGGCACAGGGGATCGTATGTCGACATCGCAACTCGTGGTGCAGCACCTGCCGTACCTGCGGCGCTACGCGCGCGCGTTGACGGGCAGCCAGGTGGCGGGCGACGCCTACGTCGCGGCAACTCTGGAGACGCTGGTCAACGAGCCGGATACGCTCGGCCGCAGCACGAACGTGAAGGCCGACCTGTTCCGGGTGTTCACTCGCATCTGGAATTCGCTCTCGGTGAACGGCCGCAGCGAACAGGTGCAGCACGATCTCCCCGCCGAGGTGCGGCTCGGCCAGATCACGCCGCTGCCGCGCCAGGCCTTCCTGCTCTCCTGCCTCGAAGGCTTCTCGGAGGAGGACGCGGCGATCATCCTCGACGTCGACGTCAGCCAGGTGCGCGACCTGGTCGACGAGGCGGGACGCGAGCTCGCCGCGGACATGGCCACCGACATCCTCATCATCGAGGACGAGCCGCTGATCGCGATGGACCTCGAAGCGCTGGTCGAGGGCCTGGGCCACAACGTCATCGGCGTCGCCCGCACGCGCACCGAGGCCGTCAAGATCGCCTCCGAAAGCAAGCGCCCGGGCCTGATCCTTGCCGACATCCAGCTCGCGGACGGCTCGTCCGGCCTCGATGCCGTCAACGACCTGCTGAAGACCTTCGAGGTCCCGGTGATCTTCATCACCGCCTACCCGGAGCGATTCCTCACGGGCGAGCGCCCGGAGCCGGCCTTCCTCATCGCCAAGCCGTTCCAGCCCGCCAACGTCTCCGCCGTCATCAGCCAGGCGCTGTTCTTCCAGCAGACGGCACGCCGGCGTGAAGCCAAGTCGGCCTGACCGGGAGGCGGTCCACAACCGCCTCCGTACCAATCCGCAGAACGAAAAAACCCCGGCGACGAGCCGGGGTTTTTTATTGCCCGCCAAGGACATCGGTCCAGGCATAAAAAAACGGGCCGGAGAAATCTCCGACCCGTGGATGAGGTTCCGGCCGATGCACAAGGGGAATGCGGGGAGGACCAGGTGGCCGGGTGCTCGATCAACGGGCGTGCGCGAACCAGGTTCCGGGCGCGAACCGTTTTTCGACGCCTGTGGCGTCCGCGCCACTCCGGGTCGCTGTGGACAAGGTTCCGCGTGCCCGGCACCACCGCGAGAAACTGTTGCCGAATACTGATTTCGTCAAAAGCGAGGCCGTGACGGAACCGGATCATGGAAGACGCGTTTTCCGTTCATCCTGTCAAGCTCCCATTCGGAGACCACGACGATGCTTCGGTCAGGCTTCCTTCTCGGCGTGAGCGCACCGGCCGCCATCCTGACGTTGCTCGTCCACCCGATGGTCCAGGCGAGCGCGGACCAATGGGTCCCCATGACAACGGTCGCCGCCCCCGGTCCGGCCGCATTCGAAGCACGCCCCCTGCCGGGCATGCGCCCGGTCTCGATCGCGATCCGGCCGAGCCGGGTGGCGAGCCTGCAATCCGAGCCGAACCGCGCCGTCCCGGCCGCGTCGGACACGGCGCAGGAGATGGGAACCAAGCCGCCGCTCAAGCCGCGTCGGATGATGCGCGAGGGCTGCGAGGCGGCGCTCAGCTCGCTGGTCGGCCCCGAAGCCCGCCGCATGATCCCCGGCCGCTGCATCTCCTGAGGCGACACCGATAGCCTACCGGCTTACGGTGCACAACGCGAAGGCCCGCTCCATGCTCTGGAGCGGGCCTTCGCGTTGTGCGGCATGGAAGCGGACATAAAAAAGGCGCCTGCCCAGCGAAGGGCAGACGCCGCGCGTCTCGAAGGGCGGTCGATCACTCGGCGCCGTCGCGGCCCGTACCGGTGGCCTGACCGCCCTTGCGGCCGGCCGTCGAGGCCAGCTCGCGGTCCTGCGAGAACGAACGCTTCTCAGCCGGCACGCTGCGGCCACCCTTGCTGGCGATCTCGCGCTGGCGCTCGAGATCCATCGACGCAAAACCTCGCTTCGAGGTTGAATTACCGGATGCCATCAGCTCCTCCTCAGGCTTCTCTTCACCCTTTCACAACCTTCGCCAGTATCCGAAGGTTCCTCTCACGCTTCCGCGACAAGCTTAGCCGCAACCACGTCGGTGCGCTGGCGTTGGAAGACAGCGGTGGGGCAAACGACAATTCAGCGCCTGCCCCGAACGAGGTTTTTTCGAGCATGACGAATCGCGAGATGGTCTCCGGTGCGACCAAGGTTTCGCCGGAGGCCGCGCCGAAGCCGAACACGCGGGCGCTTCCGCCGATGCCCGCGGACGAGGGCAGTGCGACGTCGACGACGCAGGTCGAGCCGATCGATTCGCCCCAACCGAACGCCAGCGCCGGCCGCGAGCCGCCGAGCGCCGAGAAATCCGGCTTGGCGACGAAGCGCTGAGCGGCCTCAGACCTGCCGCGGCCGGCGGCTGAGCAGGACGATCCCGATCGCCATCGCGAGGATCGTCCCGGCGGCGGCGAAACTGAGGACGCGGCGGATCATCGGCGTGTAGACGCCGGTCGCGGCATCGTACCCGTAGCAGAGCAGGACGAGGCGGTCGGCGACGCTGCCGGTCCGGCCCTCGCCGGCCTCGACGAGGGCGAGCCGCAGGTCGCTGCCGTTCAGCGCCAGCGGCGACAGGACGCGGGCGACGCGGCCGTCGCCGGTGAGCAGGATCGCGGCGGCGGGGTGTGCGAAGCTGTCGGTGCCGGCGTCGTAGACGAAACGGTAGCCGAGCGCCTGCGTCAGCCGATCGACCGCGGCGGCATCGCCCACCAGCGCGGCCGCCTGCGCCGAAAGCCCCGGGTTCCCGAGCTCGGTCTCCAGCATGTGCCGCGCCGCGGCCGCGTCGTCGCGCGGGTCGATCCCGACGAGGACGAGGCTGACGTCGCGGCCGGCGACGAGGCCGGTTGCGGCCAAGGCCGCGCCGGACATCGTCAGCATCGGGTCGCAGACGTTGCCGCAGGTGTAGTCCACCGGCAGCAGCAGGGTCGGCCGGCCGCCGAGCGCCTTGCCCAGCGTGGTCGGCCGGTCGCCCGCGGCATCGTTCCAGGCGAGATCGAGGGGAACACGGGCGCCCGGAGGCGGCACGACCGCGACGCGCGCAAGCTCGGTCCGGTTCAGGCGGGCGGCGGCCGGCGTGGCGGCGAACGCGATCCCGACGAGGAGCGCGGCGAAGCGAGGATGGCGGGCGCGGCGCATGGCACCTCCGGTGGGGGCCTGCATGCCCGATCGCGTTCGACGGGGCATCCGGGTCACGCCGTCGCAGCGTGCCGCCGGGACGGGAGGGCTGGACAAGATCGCCGCAAGCCGCATGGATGAGGCGGCCGGCGCCATCACGAGATCCGGCGCGGTGCGGAGTTCCACCCATGACCCTCGATACGGAGGTTACCTCCCTTCGGCAGGTGCCGCTGTTCCGCGAGGTCGAGCCGTCGCGGCTGAAGCTGCTCGCCTTCACCAGCGAGCGGGTGCATTTCGAGGCGGGCCAGCAATTCTTCACCCGCGGCGACGTCGCGGATGCCGCCTACCTCATCCTGGAGGGCAGCGCCGCCGTGACCATCGACGGGGCCGCGGGGCCGGTGCGTCTCGCCCTGCTCGGGGCCAACGCCCTGGTCGGCGAGATGGGCATCCTGGCCGACCAGCCGCGCTCGGCCACCGTCACGGCCGAGACGGCGGCCACCGCCCTGCGCATCGACCGCGGCGTGTTCCTCGAGCTGCTGGCGCAGTTTCCGCAGATCAGCATCGCGCTGATGCGCGAGCTGGCCCTGCGCCTCGAGCAGACGAACCAAGCGCTCGCGCAGAGCCGCGCCTGAGATCGCGCGATCGGGCGTCACGGCGCCGGGTAGGTGATGAACTCCATCAGCGACCCGTCCGGATCGCGGAAGTAGATGCTGGTCCCGGGCCCGGCCGCGCCGTGGCGCTCCACCGGGCCGAGCTCGACGGGGACGCCGTGCGCGGCCAGGTGCGCCATCGCCTCCTCGATCGTGCCGGACCAGCGGAAGCACAGGTCGCTGCCGCCCGGCATCACCGGCTTCTCGGCGAGCGGCTCCGGGGACAGCCCGGGGCCGTGGCAGTTCAGCTGCACCCCGCCGAGCCGGTACGCGAAGCCCGCGCCGGCCGGGACGATCTCGGCGCCGACCACGTCGCCGTAGAAGGCGTTCGCGCGCGTCCAGTCGCTGACGTGGATCACGCAATGGTCCAGATGGATCGCCGGGCGCAGCGGCGTCTCCGGCAATGCGCCTTGCATCTCGGGAAGGGTGAGCGTGTCGGCCATGATGCGCCTCGTCTCGGAACCGATCCGAGAGAGTTAGGGCGCAAGCCACGGCCGAACGAGGCGAAATCCGGGCAATCGTGCCGGGCGCTTCATCCAACCTGAGACGCAAAAGTCACATCGTGGGGGGCGGCGAGGCGGTAGGCATGATCCGAACGCTTCCTCGCCTCGTGAGGCCCCATGCCCCTCCGCCGGATCCTCCTCGCTGCGGTCCTCATCGCGCCGCTCGCAGCCTGCAACCAGCGCGGGCCCGTGAACCTCGCCGCCAACGACGAGGAGGCGGCGTGGTATGTCGGCTCGATGCCCGACAAGCCGTTCGACGTGCCGCTGGTCGACACCAACCGCCTCGATCCGAAGTACCGCCGGCAGGTCGTGAGCTATTCCGGCCCCGAGCGGCCGGGCACCATCGTCGTCGACATCGACAAGCGCCAGCTCGCCCTCGTCCAGGCCGACGGCACGGCGATGCAGTACGGCGTCGGCGTGGGCAAGCTCGGCTTCTCGTGGAAGGGCGAGGCCCGGGTCGGCCGCAAGGGCGTCTGGCCGGACTGGAGCCCGACCACGACCATGGTCGCCCTCCATCCGGAGATCGACCGCCAGCGCAAGGGCGGCGTCGACAACCCGCTCGGCGCCCGCGCGCTCTACCTCTACCAGGGCAACCGCGACATCCTGTTCCGCATCCACGGCACCAACGAGCCCTGGAGCATCGGCGAGCAGATGTCGTCGGGCTGCGTCCGCATGCTCAACGAGGACATCGTCGACCTCTACGAGCGCGTGCCGGTGGGGACGCAGGTGCTGATCAAGCGCAACGGCAAGTACCGGGTCTGAGCCGATCCGGTCCGAACGGCCGGCTTGACCGGAGCCGGCCTCCGGCAGAGCGTGCGCCCGAAGCGTTCAGGCCCCGGAGACGACGATGCCGACCACGACCGACGGACTCGTCCTGCACCACGCCCCGAACACCCGCTCGACGGGCGTGCGGGTGCTGCTCGAGGAACTTAACGCGCCGCACGAGCTGCACGTCATCAACCTCAAGGCCGGCGAGCAGCAGGGCAGCGCGCACCTCGCCGTCAACCCGATGGGCAAGGTCCCGGCGATCCGCCACGGCGGCGCGACGGTGGCCGAGCAGGCCGCCTGCTACCTCTACCTCGCGGACCTGTTTCCCGAGGCCGGCCTCGCGCCCGGCACGACCGATCCGGCCCGCGGCGCCTACCTGCGCTGGATGGTGTTCTACGGCTCGTGCTTCGAGCCGGCCGTGATCGACCGGGCGATGGAGCGCGCGCCGCCGCCCCGGATGATGTCGGCCTACGGCGATTACGACACGGTGCTGGCCCAGGTGCTCGCGATGCTGACGCCCGGCCCCTGGATCCTCGGCGAGCGCTTCTCCGCCGCCGACGTCCTGTGGGGCTCGGCGCTCGGCTGGACCACCGCGTTCAAGCTCGTCCCCGAGGAGCCGGCGATCATGGCCTACCTCGCACGCTTCCGGGCGCGTCCGGCCTACCAGGCGATCGCCGCCGACGACGCGCGCCTCGCGGCGGTGCAGCAGGCGGCGGCAGGGTAGGGCACCCGAACCGGCCCTAACCCCGAAGCAACTCCGAAAACCGTGCCACCAGCCGGCGCGCGACCTCGTCCTTGTCGAGCGTCGGCCAAGTCTCGACCGACCCGTCGCGCGCGATCAGGTGGACCGTGTTGGTCGCGCCGCCCATCACGCCGCCCGCAGCCGAGACGTCGTTGGCGACGATCAGGTCGCAGCCCTTTCGGGCGATCTTCGCCTGGGCGTGCGCGATCACCGTGTCGGTCTCGGCGGCGAAGCCGACGACGAGGGCGGGGCGGTTCTCCGTCCGTCCGGCGATGGTGGCGAGGATGTCGGGGTTCTCGACCAGCGTCAGCGGGGCGGGCGCCGCGCCGGCCTTCTTGATCTTGGAGCCGGTCTCGGTGGCGGGCCGCCAGTCGGCGACCGCGGCCGTGAACACCGCGATGCTGGCGGGAAGCGCCGCCTCGACCGCCGCCAGCATCTCGCGCGCGGTCTCGACCCGCACCACGGCGACGCCCTCGGGATCGGGGATCGCCACCGGCCCGGAGACCAGCGTGACCGTCGCGCCGGCGGCGGCGGCGGCGGCGGCGATGGCGTAGCCCTGGCGCCCAGACGAGCGGTTGGCGATGAACCGCACCGGGTCGATCGGCTCATGGGTCGGCCCGGAGGTGACGAGCACGCGGCGGCCGACGAGCGGCCCGGCGGCCTTGGCGCGACCCGCGAGGAAGCCGAACCCGGCGGGCTTCGCCTCGGCCTCCCCGAGCATCGCGGCCGCGGCGTCGGCGATCTCGGCCGGCTCGGCCATGCGGCCCGGCCCTGTCTCGGGCTCGGCCATCGGGCCGGCATTGGGGCCGACGACCCGGACGCCGTCGGCGAGCAGCGTCGCGAGGTTGCGCCGCGTCGCGGGATGCGCCCACATCGCCACGTTCATCGCCGGCGCGATCAGGATCGGCAGGGTGGTGGCGAGCAGCACCGTGGAGGCGAGGTCGGGGGCGTGGCCGGTGGCCATCCGCGCCATCAGGTTGGCGGTGGCCGGCGCCACCACCACCGCGTCGGCGTCCCGGGCCAGCTTGATATGGCCGATCTCCGCCTCGTCGGCCCGGTCGAACAGGTCGGTATGGGCGGGCTGGCCGGCGAGCGCCGCGGCCGCGAGCGGGGTGACGAATTCCTGCGCGCCCTTGGTCAGCAGCGGGCGGACGGAAGCGCCGCGCTCGCGCAGGCGGCGGATCAGGTCGAGCGCCTTGTAGGCCGCGATGCCCCCGCCGATGACGAGGAGGATGCGCCGGTTCGCGAGCGGCAACGTGGGGGCTGCGGTCATGGCAGAAGGAGTGCCGGTGCGGGGCGGGCCGCGTCAATCCCGGCCGCGGCCCGCGCTCTCGCCGCGCCGGCCGCGCGCGCGACGAGGACGGCCCAGGCCTCCTGCTCGTGCGCCGGGTCGAACGCGGCCGCACGCGCCGCACCGTGCGCGCGCAGGCGCTCGAGGAAGGCCGGGTCCTGTTCCGCACGCAGCATCAGGCGCGCGAGCGCAGCCTGGTCTCCGGCCGGGAAGTAGCCCGGGTGGTCGGCGCCGAGCAGGCCGACATTGCCCGGGATCTCAGAGGCCAGGATCGGCAGCCCGGCCGCAATCGCCTCGGAGATCACGTTGGCGCCGCCCTCGTTCAGCGAGCTCAGCACCATCAGCCGCGCGCGCCGCAGGAACCGCCGCACCCGCGCGCCGGAGACCTCGCCGCGCCAATCGTAGCGCGGGTTGGCCTGCATCTCGGCCCGCGCGCGATCCGCCCACGCCGGGTCGGGCGCGCCGCCGAGATGGACGACGCGGATGCGGGAGGCGGGCGGCAGGGCGCGGGCGGCGAGCGCGGCGCGCAACGGGTCCTTCTCGGCGCGCAGGTGGCCGACGACGAGGATCTCGAAGGTGCGCGTCGTGGGCGGCAGGCGCTCCTCGCTCGCCGGCACCGACTGCACGATCACCGCGAGCTTGTCGCGGTAGGCTTCCGGGATCGCGTCGGCGACGAGGTCGTGCAGGCCGACGAGCGCGTCGGCGAGATCGAGCGAGCGCAGGGTTGTGCCGGGATCGGCGGCGAGATCGTGATTGATGTCGGTCCCGGTCAGCGCGACGACGAGGGGGCGCTCCGGGTATAAGCGCCGGTATCGCGCGATCGCCGGGGCGCTCTTCCAGGCGTGCAGCGCGATCATCAGGTCGCAGGGCGCGTCGGCGTAGGCGGTCGCCACGACGACGCGGTGGCCGAGCCGGCGCAGGATGCCGGCCCAGCGCAGGGCCGTCGTGCGGTTGCCGGCCCGCGAACGTTTCGGCGCCGGCGTGATCAGGATGATGTCCATGGGTCGATCGCTTATCGGATGGGTGCCATGACCGACGCCACACAACTCATCGCGATGCTCGAGGACAGCCGCGCCCGGACCCTCGAGCTGGTGGCCGGGCTCGATGCCGAGCGGCTGATCGGGCCGCGGCTCGACATCGTCAACCCGCTGCTGTGGGAGATCGGGCACCTCGCCTGGTTCCACGAGCACTTCATCCTGCGCGCCCTCGACGGGGCGGAACCCGCGATCACGGATGCCGACGCGGTCTACAATTCCGCGGTGCTCGCCCACGACGACCGCTGGGTGCGCGCGCTGCCGCCGCTCGACGTCACGCTCGGATACATGGGCCGCGTCCACGATGCGCTGGTCCGGCGCCTCGACGGCCCGCCGACCGCCGAGGAAGCCTACCGCTACGGGCTGACCACCTACCACGAGGACATGCACGGCGAGGCCTTCACCTATTCGCGCCAGACGCTCGGATACCCGGCGCCGTCCTTCGCCGCCTCGGCCGGTCTCGCCCCGGTCGCGGAGGGGCCGTGGCCGGGCGACGCGGCGATCCCCGGCGGCACCTTCCGGCTTGGCGCCGAGCCGGGCGAGGCGTTCGTGTTCGACAACGAGAAGTGGGCGCACCCGGTCGAGGTCGCGCCGTTCCGCATCGCGCGGGCGCCGGTGACCAACGCGGAGTTCGCCGCCTTCGTCGCCGCCGGCGGCTATCGCGAGCCGTCGTTCTGGGACGCGGAAGGATGGCGCTGGCGCTGCCGGAGCGGGGCGGAGCACCCCGCGCATTGGCAGCCGGACGGGGCGGGCTGGCGGGTCCGGCGCTTCGACGGCGTCTCCGACCTCGCCCCGCACCAGCCGGTGGTCCATGTCGGCTGGTACGAGGCCGCCGCCTACTGCGCCTTCGCCGGCCGCCGCCTGCCGACCGAGGCCGAATGGGAGGTCGCGGCCTCCACCGCCCCGACCCCGGGCGGGGCGATGGGGCAGGCGAAACGCCGCTATCCCTGGGGCGAGGCGGCACCGGATGCGACCCGCGCCAACCTCGACGGCGGCCGCCTCGGCTGCGTCGACGTGGCCGCCCACGAAGCGGGCGACAGCGCCTGGGGCTGCCGCCAGATGATCGGCAACGTCTGGGAATGGACCGCGAGCGACTTCCTGCCCTATCCGGGTTTCTCGCCCGATGCCTACCGCGAGTATTCCGAGCCCGCCTTCGGCACGCGAAAGGTGCTGCGCGGCGGCGCCTGGATCACCCGCGGGCGGATGGTCGACAACGCCTACCGCAACTTCTTCGGGCCGGATCGCCGCGATATCTTCGCGGGCTTTCGCACGGCGGCCGTGTAGGATCGTACTTCTCAGAAGTTGAATTACAACTTCTGACCTCACCCGATGGGTACTCGTTCCTTACACCGTAGATGACAGGAAGTGGAACGCCGCACGCGGAAATCGCAGGCAACGTCCTCGACTTGCGCCTCACGCACGAAATCTGAGCGGCAAGACATCTTTAAGAAAATTATCGCAACCTGCTATTCGAACCGCCCCAAGGTCGCACCACGCAGCGTCGTCGTCTCGCAGGCTCGATCCGTTCGGGAGAGGCCGGAGGATCGAACCGCGCCGCCCGGGGCTCGGCCGAGGCGATTTCGGACTTGCGCGCATGTTGACCGTCCTCGGTTGCTTCACGGCCCGGCACGACCTCCGCCTCGTCGTCCTGGCGGGCGTGATCTGCGCGATCGCGGCGCTGACCGCGATCCGGCTTCTCCGCCACGCCGGAACCGCCAGCGGCCGCGCGCGATCGACCTGGCTCGTGGTCGCGGCGATCTCCAGCGGGTCGGGCATCTTCGCGACCCACTTCATCGCGATGCTGGCGTTCGAGCCGAGCATCCCGAGCGCCTACGATTCCGGGTTGACCGTCCTCTCGCTGGTCTTCGCGATCGGCCTCACCGGCCTGGGCCTGCGGATCGCCCTGTCCGAGACGCCGCGGGCGTCCTGGCTCGGGGGGGTCGTGGTCGGCTTCGGCATCGCCGCGATGCACTACACCGGCATGGCGGCCTTCGAGGTCACGGGACGTCTGCGCTGGGATCCGGCCTTCGTGTTCGCGTCGATCCTGATCGGTGAGTTCCTTTCCGCCGTCGCCGTCTCCATCGCCGTGCATGCCCGTTCGCTCACCTCCCTGTTCGGCAGCGCAGGCCTGCTCGCGCTGGCGATCGGCGCGCATCACGGGGTGGGCATGGCCGGGGTGACGATCACCGAGAACCCGCTGGCGACCCTGTCGCCCCAGGCGATGCCGCCGGGCTGGCTCGCCGGCGCCGTCGCGGTGGCCAGCCTCATCGTGTTCGTCCTCACGGCGACGGCCTACGCGCTCAGCCTTCGCGAGCAGCGTCGCGCGCGCGCGGAAATGGTGCGCATGCGCGGCCTCGCCAACGCGGCGGTCGAGGGTCTGATCGTCCTGGACCGGTGCCGGATCGTCACGGCCAACATCAGCTTCAGCCGGCTCGTCGGCCTCTCGCACGAAGCGATGACGGGCCTGTCGGTCACCGCCTTCCTCGACGAGCCCCGGACCTGGGATCGGCTCCCCTACGTCATCGGGCAGCCGGTCGAGCTGAGCCTGCGCGACGGCGCCGGCGCGGTCATCGAGGCGGAGGTGATCCTTCGGCGGATCGATTTCGCGGGCAAGCCGCATCATGCCCTGGCGGTCCGCGACATCCGGCAGCGCAAGCACGCTGAGCGGCACATCCGGTACCTCGCCCACCACGATGCCCTGACGGGCCTGCTCAACCGCTCCGCCTTCAACGCGCGCCTCGATCGCGCCGTGGGCGCGGCGGTCGAGACCGGCGTTCCGATCGCGGTGCTCTGCCTCGACCTCGACCGGTTCAAGGCGGTCAACGACCTGTTCGGCCATGCGGCCGGCGACGCGATGCTGAATCGGGTCGCCCGCCGCGTCACCGGGCTGCTCGGCCCCGACCAGATCCTGGCACGCCTCGGCGGCGACGAGTTCGCCATCCTCATGGCCGGACGGACCGGGCCGGACGCTGCCGAGCGCCTGGCGAAGTCCATTCTCGCGTCCCTCGCGGCGCAGGCCTCGGGCGGGCCCGCCGACGCGATCGTCGGGGTCAGCATCGGCATCGCCCTGTGCCCGCAGGACGCCGTGGAGCGCCAGGGCCTGATGGGCCATGCCGATACGGCGCTCTACCGCGCCAAGGCCGAGGGCCGGGGGACCTACCGCTTCTTCGAGCCCCAGATGGGCATCGCCGTGCGCGAGCGTCACGCCTTGGAACGCGACCTCGAACAGGCCTTGGCGCGCGGCGAGTTCCACCTCGTCTACCAGAAGCAGGTCGCGGCCGCGGGCGGCGCCCTGCTCGGCTTCGAGGCCCTGCTGCGCTGGACCCATCCGACACGAGGGCTCGTCCCGCCCGACGTCTTCATCCCGGTGGCCGAGGAGCGCGGAACGATCTCGGCGATCGGGATGTGGGTGCTTCGCACCGCCTGTCGCGAGGCCGCGGCCTGGGCGTCGCCCCTGCGGGTGGCGGTGAACGTTTCGGCGGTCCAGGTCCACGATCTGGCCTTCGCCCCGCAGGTGCACGCGGTTCTGGTCGAGACCGGGCTGCCGGCCGCGCGGCTGGAGCTGGAGATCACCGAGACCGCGCTGATCCGCAACTTCGACCGTGCGGTGGCGACGCTGCGCCAGCTGCGGACGCTCGGCGTCGGCATCGCCATGGACGATTTCGGGACGGGCTACTCGTCGCTGGCCAACCTCCGGGCGTTCCCCTTCGACCGGATCAAGATCGACCGGTCCTTCGTGCGCAACGTCGACACCAACGCCCAGACGGCGGCGATCGTGCGCGCCGTCCTCGGGCTCGGCTGCGGGCTCGGCCTGCCGGTGGTCGCCGAGGGCGTCGAGACCGTCGCGGAACTCGCGTTCCTGAGATCGGCCGGCTGCGCCGAGGTGCAGGGCTACCTGTTCGGCCGCCCGGGCCCCGTCGACACGCACGGGATCGACCCCTGCGCAGCCGCCGTCGCGGATGCGCAGCGACAGGGTCGCGCCGCCTGACGGAACGCTTTGGGGCGGGCGGCTTCGCCGTCCCGGCCTATCGCAAGGCCGCCACCAGCACGCCCGCCGCGATCGCCCACAGGGCCAGCGTCTGCCACAGCGCGTTGCGGCGCTCGTTGCGGGCGATGCGCTCCAGGCGGCGTGCGTCGCCCGTGCCCGCCTCGTCGGCATGGACGATCAGGCGCCGGAGCCGCAGGGCGAGGTCCGGCACGTCGGCGACGATGTCGGTGAGGGTGCGCGCGGCGTGGGCCGCCCCTTCCAGGCGCCCGGCCGGGCCGAGGTTGCGGGTGATCCAGCTGCGGACCACCGGCTCGGCCGAGGTCCACATGTCGAGCTTGGGATCGAGGCTGCGGGCGACGCCTTCCACCACCACCATGGTCTTCTGCAGCATCACCAGCTCGGTGCGCGTGCTCATGTCGAACAGGGCGGTGATGTCGAACAGCAGCGTCAGCACCTTCGCCATCGAGATCTCGTCGGCGCGGCGCTGGTGGATCGGCTCGCCGATGGCGCGGATCGCCTGGGCGAAGTCGTCGACCGAGTGGTGCGCCGGCACGTAGCCCGCCTCGAAGTGGACCTGCGCCACGCGGCGGTAGTCGCGCATGATGAAGCCGAGCAGGATCTCGGCGAGGAACCGCCGTTCCTTGCGCCCGAGCCGGCCCATGATGCCGAAATCCACCGCGACGAGCTTGCCGGCGGCGTCCACGAACAGGTTCCCCTGGTGCATGTCGGCGTGGAAGAACCCGTCGCGGATCGCCTGGCGCAGGAAGCTCTGGATCACCGTGCGCCCGATCGCGTGCGGGTCGTGGCCGGCTTCCCGAAGCGCGGCGGCGCTGTGGAGGCGGGTGCCGTCGATCCATTCGCAGGTGAGCACGTCGCGGGCGATCAGCTCCCATTCGGGCCGCGGCACGCGAAAATCGTCGTCCTCCGCGGTGTTCTGCGCGAGCTCCGAGGCGGCGGCGGCCTCGAGCCGGAAGTCCATCTCCATGGTCACGGAGCGGGCCAGGATCTCGACCACGTCGCGCGGGCGCAGGCGCTCGGCTTGCGGAGACAGCACGTGGACGATGCGCGCGAGGAGGCGCATCACCTCCACGTCGCGCTGGAAGCGCTCGCGCACGCCCGGCCGCATGATCTTCACGGCGAGCGTGCGCTGGGTGCCGTCGGCATCGTGGACCACCGCCTTGTGGACCTGCGCGATCGAGGCCGCGGCCACCGGCTCGCCGAAGGCGACGAACAGGGCGGAGATCGGCTTGCCGAAGGCGGCCTCGACCACCTTCACGGCCACCGCCTGCGGGAAGGGCGGCACCCGGTCCTGCAGCATCTCGAGGTCGCGGGCCGCGCTCATCCCGACGATGTCGGGGCGGGTGGCGAGGAACTGCCCGAACTTGACGTAGGACGGGCCGAGCCGGGTCAGGCCGGCCGAGAGCCGCGCCGCGCCGGTGCCGAGGGCCGGCCGCTCCAGCAACCGGACGATCCGCAGCCCGAGCCGCAGGTGCGGCGGCAGCTCGGAGGCGTCGACGAGCGCCAGCGCGCCCTCGCGCGCCAGCACGAAGCCGACATGGGCCCCGCGGAAGAAGTTGACCGCGGCGGCGATCATCGCGCCGCCCGGCGGCTCGGGTCGGTCACGAGACCTTCCAGCCGGAATGGATCGCGACGATGCCGCCCGAGAGCGGCCGGTGCGTGACGTGGCGGAAGCCGGCCTGCTCGATCATCCCGGCGAACAGCCCGGGGGAGGGGAACTTGCGGATCGATTCCACGAGGTAGCGGTAGGATTCCGCGTCGCCCGCGACCCGTGCGCCGAGCCGCGGAATCACGTGGAAGGAGTAGGCGTCGTAGATCTTGTCGAGCACCGGCAGGTCGACCTTGGAGAATTCCAGGCACAGGAAGCGGCCGCCGGGCTTCAGCACGCGGCGGGCCTCCTGCAGGGCCAGCTCGATCCGCGGCACGTTCCGGATGCCGAAGGCGATGGTGTAGGCGTCGAAGGTCGCGTCCGGCAGGGGCAAGGTCTCGGCGTTGCCGGTGACGAAGTCGATGCGCCCGTCGAAGCGCGCCCCGGCGCGCTCGGCGCCGACCCGCAGCATCGCCTCGTTGATGTCGAGCACGGTGACCGAGGCCTGCGGGCCGCCGGCCTCGAGGACGCGGAAGGCGACGTCGCCGGTGCCGCCGGCCACGTCGAGATGGCGGAACGGCCGCGTGCGCGACGGGCGCAGCATCGCGATGAGCTGCGCCTTCCAGGCCCGGTGCAGGCCGCCGGACATCAGGTCGTTCATCAGGTCGTAGCGCTTGGCGACCGAGCGGAACACGTCGTCGACGCGCGCCTGCTTCTCGGCCAGGGCCACACGCTCGAAGCCGAAATCGGTCTCCTGCGCCCCCGTCGTGCCGTCCCGCGCGCCCGTCGTCTCGTCCGCCACCGTCATGAAGTCCTGCCCGTCTGCGCCCTCGCGCCTCATAGCGAAGCCGGACGCGATCCGCCATGCGTCGTAAGACGCGGTGGGGACGGCCGGCCGTGGGCGGCGAAGCCTCGCCCGTCGGCCGGGATTGCGGCGGCGGCGGCCCGGGCCGATACCCGGCCTCCACGATCCGCCTTCCACCATCCGATTTGCCGAGGGACGGCCACAGGACGATGCCCGAGCTTCCAGAGGTCGAGACGGTGCGGCGCGGCCTCGCGCCGGCGATGGTCGGGGCCACCTTCAGCCGCGTCACCCTGCGCCGGCCGAACCTGCGCTTCCCGTTCCCCGAGCGCTTCTGCGCGCGCCTGGAGGGCCGCCGGGTCACCGGCCTCGCGCGGCGGGCGAAGTACCTCACGGCCGGCCTCGATTCGGGCGAGACGCTGATCATGCATCTCGGCATGAGCGGCCGCTTCGACGTGGCGATGCCCGACGGCAGCAACACGTCGCCCGGCGACTTCTACCTCGACGGGGCGCTCGGCACGCCCAAGCACGACCACGTGGTGATGGCGATGGGGAACGGCGCCACCGTCACCTACAACGACGCCCGCCGCTTCGGCTTCATGGACCTCGTGCCCACCGACACGCTCGCCGCGTGCCGGCACTTCGCCGGCATGGGCATCGAGCCCCTGAGCGCGGATCTGACGGCCGAGACCATCGCGCGGCTCTTTCGCCACAAGATCACGCCGCTGAAGGCCGCGCTCCTCGACCAGCGCCTGATCGCGGGCCTGGGCAACATCTACGTCTGCGAGGCTCTGCACCGGGCCGGCCTCCACCCCGAGGCCGCCGCGGGCACGCTGGCAAAGGCCGACGGCGCGCCGACGCCGAAGGCCCGGCTGCTGGCCAGGGTGATCGGCGAGGTGCTCACCGAGGCGGTCGCCGCCGGCGGCTCGACGCTGCGCGACTACGCCCACACCGACGGCACGTCGGGCGCCTTCCAGCAGGCGTTCCGCGTCTACGACCGGGTCGGCGAGGCCTGCCGCACCAAGGGCTGCGGCGGGACCGTCGGCCGGATCGTGCAATCCGGCCGCTCGACCTTCTTCTGCGCGACCTGCCAGCCTTCTGGGACGCGGATCGCGCCGACGCCCCCGAAACCGCGCTGACCGGATCGGCCTGTCTGTCGACCAGCCGGGGCGCGTGCAGCGCGCAACGGCAATTTCGCCACAAACCGGCGTAGTTTCCGGTACCCTGCGGCGATCCTTCGTGATCGCCGCCCCGTCGCGCATGCGCGCCCGGCACCGCCCTCGTCGCCGGCGCGAGCCCGAGCAGGATCCCGATGTTCTTCCGTCGACGCCAGACGCACGTGCCGCCGCAGCCGCTCACCTTCGACGAGCCGGCCCAGCCGCAGCGCCTCTCCCCCCGCTCGCCGAACGAGGCGATCAAGCCCACCGCGGCCCCGCCGCCGCCCGAGCGGCCCGAGCGCCGCCGCGGCGGGCTCCTCGCCACCATCAGCGGGCTGCTCACCTTCGCGGTGGTGATCGCCATCGCCGTGATGCTTGGGCTGACGCTGTTCCAGCGGCAGGTGCAGGAGCCCGGCCCGCTCGCCGCCGACAAGGTGGTCGTGATCCCGTCCCGCAGCGGCACCGGCGAGATCGCCGAGATCCTGAAGCGCGAGGGCGTGATCGACCATGTCGGGCTGTTCGAGTTCGCCGCCCGCTTCGGCGGGCGCTCGCCGCTGAAGGCCGGCGAGTACACCTTCAAGGCCCATGCCAGCATCAGCGATGCGATCGACACCGTGACCACGGGCCGGCAGGTCCAGCACGCGATCACCTTCCCCGAGGGGCTCACCTCCGAGCAGATCGTGATGCGCCTCAACGAGAACGACGTGCTCACCGGCGAGGTCGGCGAGATCCCGCCCGAGGGCTCGCTGCTGCCCGACACCTACAAGTTCGAGCGCGGCGCGAGCCGTCAGCAGATCGTCAACCTGATGCGCGAGAAGCAGCGCAAGGTCCTCAACGACATCTGGCTGCGCCGCAGCGCCGACGTGCCGGTGCGGACGCCGGCCGAGATGGTCACGCTGGCCTCGATCGTCGAGAAGGAGACCGGGCGCGCCGACGAGCGGCCGCGGGTGGCCGGCGTGTTCGTCAACCGCCTGAACAAGCGGATGAAGCTGCAATCGGACCCGACCATCGTCTACGGGCTGGTCGGCGGGCGCGGCACCCTCGGGCGCGGCATCCAGCGCTCCGAGATCGACCGGGCGACGCCCTACAACACCTACGTGATCGAGGGCCTGCCGCCCGGCCCGATCGCCAATCCCGGCCGCGCCGCCCTGGAGGCGGTCGCCAATCCGTCGCGGACCAAGGACCTGTTCTTCGTCGCCGACGGCACCGGCGGGCACGCCTTCGCCGAGAGCCTCGACGGCCACCAGAAGAACGTCGCGCGCTGGCGCCAAGTCGAGAAGGCCCGCCTGGCCACGACGCCGGATGCCGCCGGCGTCGACAAGGCCGAGCCGGCCGCCGATCCCGCCGCGGTGCCGAACCGGGCCTCGGCCTTCGCCCCGCCGACGAACGCCTACGCGCTGGACGGGGCGACCGTCGGGGCGGGCGGGCCGCGGCCGAAGGCCTTCGACGCCTCGGAGGGCACCAAGCTCGATCCGCTGAAGAACAAGACCTACGACCTCGGCTCGCCCAAGACCGTGCCGGTGCTGAAGCAACCGTGATCGTCCCCGGCGCTGCGGCGCCGCTCGCACGCGCCATCAGGACGAGCCGATGCACCTGAACCACGTCAACCTCGGCGTCACCGAGGTCCCGGCCACGGTCGCGATGTTCGAGACCTATTTCGGGCTGCGCCGCACCGCGATGCCGGTCAACGACAAGATGGCCTTCCTCGCCGACGACGGTGGCGGCATCCTCAGCCTGTTCCGCGTGAAGGATGCGACCTACCCCAAGATCTTCCACATCGGCTTCATCCAGGAGCGGGTGGAGCAGGTCCACGCGATCCACGCACGGCTGACCGAAGGCGGCTTCGCCCCGGAGACCCCGCGCGAGGAGCACGGGCGGGTGACGTTCTATTTCCAGGCGCCGGGCGGGTTCACGGTGGAGGTCAACGCCTTCGTGTAGGCGTCCCGCACGACGAAACCTCGGCGCCGCAACGCAGGGCATCGCAAGACCATGATCGCGAGCATGACCGGGTTCGCCCGGGCCGCCGGCACCACCGGGCCGGTGCAGTGGGCCTGGGAGGTCCGCAGCGTCAACGGCCGCGGGCTCGACGTGCGGCTCCGGGTGCCGAACGGATACGATTCCGTCGGCGAGGTCGCGCGCACCGCCCTGCAGAAGACGCTCGCCCGCGGCCAGTGCCAGCTCTCGCTCAACCTGACGAAGCCGGAGAGCAAGGCGCGGGTGCGGATCGACGAGGCGCTGCTGGCGCGGCTCGCCGAGGCCGTCGCCCGCGTGCCGGTCCCGGAGGGGATCGCGCCCGCGACGATGGACGGGCTGCTGTCGATCCGCGGCGTCGTCGAGGCCGAGGACGAGGCCGCCACCGAGCCGGACGCGCTGGCGCGCGACCTCGCGGAGGGCGTCGTGCAGCTGGTAGCCGACCTCGTCGAGGCCCGCCGCGCCGAGGGCCGGGCGCTCGCGGAGATCGTCGCGGCGCAGGTCGCGCGGATGGGCGTGCTGACGCAGGCCGCGGAGGATTGCCCGGCGCGCAAGCCCGAGGCGATCCGCGCCCGTCTCGCGGCCTCCGTCGCGGGCCTGCTGGACGCCGGCGGCCTCGATCCCGAGCGCCTGCATCAGGAGGCGGTGATGATGGCGGCCAAGGCCGATGTCCGCGAGGAGCTCGACCGCCTGCGCGCCCACCTCGAAGCAGTGTCCGAGCTCCTGGCGGCGGGCGGCGCGATCGGGCGGCGCCTCGATTTCCTGGCCCAGGAGCTCGGGCGCGAGGCCAACACCCTGTGCGCCAAGGCCAACGACGTGGCGCTGTCGCGAATCGGACTCGACTTGAAGGCCGTGGTGGAGCAATTCCGCGAGCAGGTTCAGAACGTCGAGTAGCGGGACTGAGGCGATGGGCGCGCGAGACACGGCCGGGGCACGCGGATGACGGACGCCCCCTCCCCATCGGTCTCGGACTCGATCGCCCGCCGCGGGCTGATCCTGATCCTGTCCTCGCCGTCGGGCGCCGGCAAGACCACCCTGACGCGCGCCATCGCCGATGACGGCGGCTGGGGTCTCGACCTGTCGATCTCGGTGACGACCCGCGCTCGGCGCCCGTCCGAGATCGCCGGGCGCCACTACCATTTCATCGCGCGCGAGGCCTTCGACGACCTGCGCAGCCGCGACGACCTGCTCGAATGGGCCGAGGTCCACGGAAACTTCTACGGCACGCCGCGCCGCCCGGTGGAGAAGGTGCTCAGCGCCGGCCGGGACATGATCTTCGACATCGACTACCAGGGCACCCGCCAGGTCCGCTCCAAGCTCGCCGACGACGTGGTGACGGTGTTCATCCTGCCGCCGAGCCTGGAGGAGCTGCGCCACCGCCTGGAGCGCCGCGCCGAGGACAGCCCGGAGACCATCGAGAAGCGCCTCGCCAACGCCCGCGTCGAGATCCAGCGCTGGAGCGAGTACGACTACGTCATCGTCAACGACGACCTGCAGAACGCCTTCGACGCCCTGCGCGGCATCCTGGCCGCCGAGCGCCTCAAGCGCACGCGGCGGATCGGCCTCGAAGCCTTCGTCGACGGGCTGCTCGGGCGGGATCGCGAGGGCTGAGGCGGCCTGCGCCTCAGCCGGCCCCGCACGCGGCGGACGAATCCGGCGCGCACAGCCAGATCCGAAGCGCGTCGAACGTCGCGGTGCCGGTCGCCAAGGCGGCCGCCTCCGCCTCCGGATCGCCCGACAGGCGATCGAGCCGGGCGCGGAAGGCGTTCCACATCACGCCGGTCTGCCGGCCATGGGCGCGGTAATAGGCGAGGCCCGCCTGCGTCAGCCCGTGCACCGCGCCGATGTGCCGGCCGATGACCTGGCCGCCGAGCGTGGAGCCTTCGAGCACGTAGAGCGCCCCCATCGCCGCGGCTTCGTCCGCGAACGTCACGGCCGAGGGCCGGGGCAGGGTAGCGATCTCGGCGTCCGGCATCCCGAGATGGGCGAGGTCCGCCGCCAGCGCGGCGAAGCGCCGGCGCGGGCCCCAGAACGCCTCGTCGGCGAGCGCAAGCCCGATCGCCGGCTCGTAGGCCGCATGGAATCCATGGAAGCGGGCGAGCAGGGCGCGATACCCGGGCAGCGTCGCGACGCGCGCCCGCCAGTCGAGCGCGTCCTCGAGACCCTGATGCGACGAGGCGGTGGCGGCGCGCAGCCGCTGGTGCAGGCTCACGCCGTGATCGTGAAGCAGGCGCCGGGCGCGTTGTCGACGTCGAGACGGGCGTTGATCTGGTCGAGCATCGCCCGGATCAGCTTCATCCCGAGCCCGACGCCGGTGCCGTTGGCGCGGGGCTTGGTCTCCGACCAGCCCTCGGGCAGGCCCTCGCCGTCGTCGCAGACGCGCAGCCGCACGCTGCCGGGGCCGTGGCCCGAAACGGTGACCGCCACGCGGCCGACGCCCTCGGGCTTGGCGGCGTACTTGAAGGCGTTGGTGACGAGCTCGGTGGCGATCAGCGAGAGCGCCACGGCTTTGCGGTAGGGCACCATCAGGCCGGGCTCGGCGGTGAGGTCGACGGCATGGCCGCCGCCCGCCATGCCGGCGAGGTCGGTGCAAAGCGCCTCGATGGTCTGGCCGAGGTCGACCTCCTCGACGTTCTCCGCCTGATACAGGCTGTCGTGGACGCGGGCGACACTCATCACCCGGGCGGAGGTGTCGGCGAAGGCCTGCCGGGCGGCCGGATCGGAGACCTGACGCCGCTGCATCTGCAGGAAGGCCGAGACGATCTGCAACGAGTTCTTCACCCGATGGTCGATCTCGCGGGTCAGGAGATCCTTCTGGGCGAGCAGGCGCTCCTTCTCGGCGAGGAGGCCGGTGAGCTCGTCGATCTTGCGGCGCTGGCGCAGGACGACGCCCTCCACCGCGTGGGCGAGGGAGCCGGCCAGCGACACCTGCCAGTCGGCCCAGGGGCTGGCGAAGCCCGTGCGCTCCTCGACCCAGCGCTCGAACGAGCGCCGCGGCAGCACCGCGACGGGCCCGTTGCCGGCGAGCACCGGTTTCCGCGGATCGCCGCTCCACGTCACCGTGCTCGACACCTCCGGGCGGAACCAGAGCAGCAGGTTCTCGCGGGATTCGTCGACGAACGCGGCGAGCACGCCGCTCGCGATCTCGCGGTGCGGGGCGGCGGCGGGACACTGTGCGGAGAAGTTGGCGCTGGCATAGGTGGTCTCGCCCGGCGCCAGGATCTCCTTCAGCCAGTCGCCGATCGCGCGGACGGCCTCGTCCGGGGGCGTCGTGCCGATCAGGGTCGCGCGCGCGCCGGAGACGATCGCCGCGCCGGTCGACCCGAACAGGTCGAGGAGGGTGGTCGAGCCGCCGGTCAGCGCCGCGACGAAGTCGTCCGACCGGGTCAGGCCGCGGACCAGGCGTCCTTCGGTGTCGAGATGGGCCTTGCGCTCGGTCCAGAGCCGGCGCGCCTCGATCTCCTGCACGCGCATGGCAAAGGCGTCGGTGAGCACGGTCGCGGCGGCGCGGGTCTCGGGCGCGACGTAGTGCGGGTGGCGGTGATGGCCGATCATCAGGCCCCACAGCCGCCCCTCGACCATGATCGAGATCGACATCGAGCCGTTCACGCCGAGGTTGCGCTGGTACTCCAGGTGGATCGGCGAGAGCGTGCGGTGCTGCGCGAAGGTGAGGTCGATCGGGCCGTTGCCGGCCGCCGGCGCCGCGACCAGGGGCACGGGCACCGAATCGCGATCGATCACGAAGCGGCTCTTGGCCTTGGTGTAGAGCGCGCGCGCCTGGGCCGGGATGTCGGAGGCCGGGAACCGCAGCCCGAGCAGGGCGCGCGACCAATCCGGCACCTTGTCCTCGGCGATCGCCTCGCCGTTCCAGTCCGCGTCGAAGCGGTAGACCAGCACGCACTCGAAGCCGGTGAGCGCCCGGACCTCGAGCGCGGCGATGCGGGCGGCCCCGCTCAGCGTCTCGGCGGCCCGGAGGCGGGTGACGGCGAGTTCCGAATCGGTCTGGGTCGCGACCCGGAAGTCCTCGGGATGCTCGGGCTCGAGCTCCAGCTCGACGATGACCCGGCCGGAATGGGCGTGGACGATGGCGTAGTAGCTGGCATGGTCGTCGCCCGCGAGCTTGAGCGTGCGGCGGATCGAGCGCCCGTCGTCGAGGGTGGCGCTGGCGAGGCGCTGGCGGATCGTCTCGACGAAGGCGGTCGGCAGGACCTCGGCCAGGGGCAGGCCGGCGATCCGCTCCGGCGCGCGGCTGAGCACGTCGCGGACGTTGGTGCTGTGGGCCAGGATCTCGAGCGTGCCGGCATCGGCCGCCAGCATCACCGCGTTCGGCTGGATCGAGCCCGGGATGTGGATCGGCTCGCGCTCGCAGAGCTGGGGATCGACCGGCTCGGCCCGGACGCGGCGGCCGATGGCGGCCATCACCGCCTCGCGCGACTGGCCCGCGCCGAGGGTCTCCACCGGGGTAATCGTGAGCCAGGTGACACCTTTGCCGCTCCGCATCCGCACGCGGGCGCGCAGGGGCTGCGGCATGCGCCCGAACACGAAGTCGAAGCTCTCGTCGAGGTGCCCGCGGCGGGTGCCCGCGAGGAAGCGGCCGAAGAACCCGGGGACGTTGGTGCTCGGCACCACCTCGCGGAAGTAGTTGCGGCCGATCACGGCGGCGCTGGCGAGGCCCGAGAGCGCGCTCGCTCCCTCGCTGAACGACACGATCGTCCCGGCGGCGTCGAGCCCGATCACCCCGATATCGAGGCCATCGCGCTCTTCCGCCGTCAGGGCGTCGAGGTCGATCGCATTGCCCGCGGCAACGATCGTGGACATCAGGAATGGGACCGCGTCATCTGCGGCCCGGTATGACCCGTGGGACGGGCGGGCGCAATGGTATCCGCGATGCGGCAAGATGAAGGATCGGTCACGACCGTCCGGCGTCCGGCGATCATCCCTTCAGCGGTTGTATAAGATCGGACAATGCGCTCGCAAGTCCCTCTTCGACGGTGGGATGGTAGATCGGCCGCGCCAGAAGGTCGTCGACGGTCCGTCCGTCGCCGATCGCGTGCGCCACGAGATGGGCGAGGTGCTCGCAGGACGGCCCGAGCATTTCGCCGCCGAGCAGGCGCCCGTCCCGATCCGCCCAGAGCCGGATGCCGCCCCGGTTGACGCCCTCGACCCGCGCCCGGCCCTGGTCGTCGAACGACATCCCGCCGACCACGCGCCCGTCGCCCGCCTCGGGATCGAACGGCGCACCGATGCTCGCCGCCTGCGGGTGGGTGAACACCATGGCGAGCGCCGGCCAGGGCTCCGGCGCCGCGAGGGCTCGGCCCGCGGCGAGGGCCGCCGCGTTCCGCCCGGCGATCCCGCCCTGGCGGCTCGCCTCGTGCAGGACCGGTCGCACCGCGTTGGCGTCTCCCGCGATCAGCACGGGCGCCCCCGCACAGAGCAGGGTCCGGGCGTCGAAGGCCGGCATGCCCTTCTCGTCGAGACGAAGCCCGGCCTGCGCGAGGTCGAGGCCTCGGACGTTGGGCGGGCGGCCGGCGGCTGCGAGCACGCGGGCGAAGGTGCCGGTGCGACGGGTGCCGTCGGCCTCCGCCCAGGTCAGCTGCGCCCCGCCGTCGACGGGCTCGGCCGAGACGAGTTCGGACCCGAGATGCAAGGCCATCTCGTCGGAGAAGATCGCGGCCGCGTCCTTCCGAAGGCCGGGCTCGCTCAGGCCGGCCAGGCCCGACCCGGTGTCGAAGAGGTCGACGCGCACGCCGAGGCGCGCCATCGCCTGGGCGATCTCGATGCCGACGGGCCCTCCGCCGATCACCGCCAGCGACGCCGGAAGGTCGGGAAGCTCGAACACGGTGTCGGTGGTCAGGACGGCGTCGCCCAGCGGCGCGAGCGGCTTCGGGATGCTCGGGCTCGATCCCGTGGCGATCACCGCCGCCCGAAACGCGACGCGGCGGTCGTCGCCGAGCGCGAGCGTCCGGGCGTCGAGGAACCACGCCTCGCCGGCGAGCCGCTTGGCCGACGGGATCGCGTCGAGCCCGTCGCGCACCCCGGCGACGAAGCGGTCGCGCTCGGCCCGCACACGCGCCATCACCGCGGGGCCGTCGATCGATACGCCCGACACCGCGACGCCTAACAGGCTGGCGCGGCGCGCGTCGTGGGCCGCCGCCGCGGCCGCGACGAGCAGCTTCGAAGGCATGCAGCCGACGCGTGCGCAGGTGGTGCCGCCGGGGCCGCGCTCGATCAGCACGGCGTCGGCGCCCGCCGCCTCGGCGGCACGGAACGCAGCGATCCCCGCCGTGCCGGCCCCGATGACGGCCACGTCACAGGTCTGATGCGTCATGGTTTTGAAAAGACCGGGATTGCGGAATCGAGCGACACCGCGACATCCCCTCGTCGGCGCGGCCGGCCAACGCGCCAATCGCGCGCTGGTTCGTCAGGCCGCCCGCGACCGGTTGCCCGTGGCTCAGTTCGGCTTCGGCATCGCCGGAGCCGGCATCGTGCTGGCCTGCCGCTCGGGGTGCTTGAGCTGGCTGTAGACGAGGTTGCTGAAGCTGCCGATCGTCGCGTGCCAGGGCAGCTTCACGTCGTCGGTCTCCGGCTTGGCGGCCTTGCAGAATGCTGTGGTCAGCCCGTTGACGATGTCGTCGTCCCGTCCTGCGGGGAGCGCCGACTTGATCTTCGGCAGGAGCGCATCGATGCGCGGGATGAAGTCCTCCTGCTTGAGGCCCTTCAGCTGTTCCGCGGCACTGGCGTCGGCCACGGCCTTGGCCACGTCCGGCTGCTCGATCTCGGCGCAGGGCGCATTGCCGGCGAGCATGGTGCTCGTCGCCTTGCGCGCGTCGGCGGCGACGCCGGACTTCAGGACGGGAGCGCTGTTGCCCCAGGAGTTGCGGATGTAGTCGGTGACGTCGGCGACCTGCTGGTCGGTCATGCCCTGGCCGATCGCGGTCATCGGCGCGTAGCCGCTCTGCGCGCCGAGCCCGCCGTAGATCACGCGCAGCACCGTCTCCGGGCCGGCCGACTGGACCGAGGTGTTGCCGGCGAGCGCCGGGATCGCACCCTCGACGCCCTTGCCGTCGGGCTGGTGGCAGGACGAGCAGTAGCTGAGGTAGACGCCCGCGCCCGGCGCGCCGGTGGTGTCGTAGGCCTGCAGGTCCTTGGACTTGTAGGTCTGCTTGGCCTGGTAGGTCCGGAGATACGCGACCATGGCCTTGAGGTCGGCGTCCGTCATCTTCGAGAGCGATTCCTCGATGGTCTGGCGCATCGGCCCGGCGGCGACGCCGGGCTTGTCGCCCGGGGCGGTGCCGGTCTTGAGGTAGGTCACCACCTGCTCCTCGGTCCAGGCGCCGATGCCCTGGTGGCCGTCGGGGGTGATGTTCGGGGCGTACCAGCCGTCGATCACGCCACCGCCGAGCTTGCCCGCGAGGCTGCTGTTGCCGACGATCTTATTCTCGTTGTGGCACATGCCGCAGTGGCCGAGCCCCTCGACGAGGTAGCCGCCGCGGTTGACCTCGGCGGTGGCGTTCGGATCGGGCTTCCACTCGCCCGGCGTGAAGAAGGCGGTGCGCCAGGTGATCAGGGCGGTGCGGATGTTGAACGGGAACGGGATCTCGCTGTCCTTGCGCGGCTCCTTCACCGGCTCGAGCGAGCGCAGGTAGGCCCAGATCGCCTTGACGTCGTCGGTCGTCACCTTGGTGTACCAGGCGAAGGGGAAGGCCGGGTAGAGGTAGTGCCCCTCGTTGTCGATGCCCTCGTGCATCGCCTTGACGAAGTCCGCTTCCGTCCACTTGCCGAGGCCGGTCTCGTCGTCGGGCGTCAGGTTGGGGGTGCGGATCTTTCCGATCGGCGTGTTGAGGACGTAGTTGCCGGCCAGCCGCTTGCCGCTCGGGCCGGTATGGCAGGCGACGCAATCGCCGGCGGTGACGAGGTACTCGCCGCGCTTCACCAGATCCTGACTCGCGCCCCCGGCAGCCTCCTGCGCGAAGGCCGCGATCGGCAGGCTGGAACCCAGCAGAAAACCGGAGGTCGCGGCCAGAGCGAGGAAGCCACGCATGATGCCTAATCTCCGGTTGTGGCAAGTGAGAAGCATAATAATTCGGCTTCGCGGCCGCGCGTTGAACGCGGCCGCCGCGTCGGAAGTTCCTGGCACGCCAGGGGCGCCGGTGCGACCAAGCGTCAGGCCGGCCGGGTTGCGCAGGCGCGGCACGAGGTCCCCGAGATGGGCGCCGAGCGAGACCAGCATCCAGCCGGCGACGACCGGCCAGGGCGACTGGACCAGGGCCGCACGCACGGCCAGCATCAGCGCCGCCCCAGAGACGAGGTTGCACAGGAGCGGCACCGGCGCCGGCCCGCGCCCCGTCCGCCACCGGAACGCAAGCAGGATCGCGGCCTCGGCGGCGACGAGAACGAGGATCGCGTCGACGATCCGGCCGGTCGCGAACCACTCCGCCATCACGCGGCTCCGAACGGGCCGTTGAGCCGCACGATGGCGCGGTTGAGGAACCCGGCGATCGTCACCCAGAGGAGGTAGGGCGCCAGCAGCACCGCCGCGACGCCCGAGACCTGCAGCGTGACGGCGATCAGCGCCGCCACCGAGAGCCAGAGCAGGACGAGCTCGAAGAATGCCCAGTCCGGCCGCTCGGCGCGGAAGAACAGCGCGCTCCAGGCGATGTTGAGCACGGCATTCACGGCGTAGGCCGCGAGCAGCACGACGCGCTGCGGCTCGTCGGCCTCGCTCCAGGCGATCACGGCGGAGACGACGCAGAGCGCGAAGATCGTCGCCCAGACCGGGCCGAACGCCCAGTCTGGCGGCTTCCAGGCCGGGTTGCGCAGGGCGCGGTACCACGGGCCGGTGGTGGTCAGCACGCCGCCGGCCAGGGCCACCACGAGCGCGGACAGGGTGGCGATCGCCGCCGGCATCCAGACCTCGCTCAAGGCGAGACCCAGCGGAACAGGTGCGCCATGTCCTTGAAGAAGATCTTCACGTGCGCCATCGGCTTCTTCCGCACCAGCTCCTTGTTCATGTAGCTTTCCCAGGTGAGCTGCTGCACGTCCTTGTCGCGGCAGATCGAGACGAAGCGCTCGCGCAGGGCGTCGTTGCGGTACCAGACCGCCTGCATGATCCGCAGGATCAGGAACACCCGCCCGTGCAGCTTCATGAAGCGACGGCGGGCCTGGGCGAGGGCACGGGCATCGCCCGTCCTGAGGAACGCGTCGGCCGCGTCGGCGGCGAGCCGGCCGCCGAGCATCGCGTAGTAGATGCCCTCGCCGGATGCGGGCGCGACGATGCCGGCGGCATCCCCCGTGAGCAGGACGTCGCGGCCGTTGTCCCACTTCCTCAGCGGCTTGAGCGGCAGCGGCGCACCCTCGCGGCGGACCGTCTCGCCCACCGCCAGCCCCGTCGACTCGCGCAGGTTGCGGATCGCGGTGCGGAGCGAGAAGCCCTTCCGCGCCGAGCCGGTGCCGATGCTGATCGTCTCGCCGTGCGGGAAGATCCAGGCGTAGAAATCGGGCGAGTGCTTGCCCTGGTAGAACACGTCGCAGCGCGTGGCCGCGTAGGCTCCGCTGCCGTCGGCCGGCGGCCGGACGATCTCGTGGTAGGCGAAGACCTGGCGCATCCCGGCATGGCCCGGGATCTCGGCCCGGCCGACCGGGGACGAGGCCCCGTCGGCACCGATCACCAGCTTGGTCCGCACCGTGCGCGCCGCGTCGCCGACGCGGTAATGCACCGTGGTGCCGGCGCCGTCGCGGACGATGCGCTCGTAGGTGCCGGGGCGGTGGTCGGCGCCGGCGAGCGAGGCCCGGTCGCGCAACCACGGATCGAAATGCTCGCGTTCGACCATGCCGACGAAGCCGTCGCCGACCGGCATGTCGACGGCCGTGTCGGAGGGCGCGATCATCCGCGCGAGCTTGATGCGGGCGACGATCTGCGCGTCGGGGATGGCGAAATCGCGGATCGCCCGCGGGGGGATCGCGCCGCCGCAGGGCTTGATCCGCCCCGGCTTGTCGAGGAGCAGCACGCTACGGCCCATCCGCGCCAGGTCGGTCGCCGCCGTCGCGCCGGCGGGACCGCCACCGACCACGACGCAATCGAAGAATTCGGGGGCTTCGGACATGCTGTGCTCCCTGGCGTTGGTTTCGGCGGGCGGCGCTTGGAGCGTCTTCCCAGATCGCCGGATCAAAAAAACGCTCTCTCGTCGTCGGGTCGGATGTCCTTCACGCGAGCCGGCATCCACCTCGCCTGAAAACGCCCTAGAACCGCGGCTCGAACCGGAGATCGAGCGCCGCCCGGCGTTGCGCGCGCGGCACGCGGGTGGCGCCCGCATGCTCGATCCGCAGCGCGATCAGGGTGGCGAGCACGAACAGCAGCGCCTCCGCCAGGAAGACGGCGGCGTAGGCGTGGACGGCTTCCGGGGTGACGAGGCGGGCGAGGTCGACCGCGACGGTGCCGAGGAAGCCGCCGGCGCCGAAGGCCACGCCCTGCGCCGCGCCCCACACGCCCATGCGCGTGCCGCGCTCGGCCTCGCCGCCGGCGCCCGCGAGCCCCATCATCGAGCCGATCGCGGCGACCGCGAAGACGCCATTGAACAGGCCGAGGCCGAAGACCACGGCGCGTAATGGAAACTCCGGCCCGACGAGGCCGCCGGCCGCGATCCCGACGAGCATCGCGCCGGAGCCGGCGCAGCCCAAGGCCGTCCAGAGCTTGAGCGAGCCGAGCCAGGGTCCGCCGACGCCCATGGTGAGACCCGCGACCAGCAGCATCCCGGCGAGCACGCCGCCGTGCTGGAGGCCGGCGAGCTTGGTGGTGGTGCCCGGCGTCATCGCGAAGACGAGGCCGGCGAACGGCTCGAGGATCAGCTCCTGGGCGCTGTAGGCCAGCATCGCCACGAAGATGAACACGGTGAAGCGGCGCGAGGCCGGCTCGGACCAGACCTTGGCGAGCACCGCCCGGAACGGCGCCTTCGCAGAGCCGGCGGTCTCCGATCGCACCGGCGCGACGGTTGGCTCGACCCCGCGCACGGCGAGGCACGCGAGGACGAACGCCGCGAGCGAGACGGTGCCGGAGACCGCGACCAGGCGCGCGCCGGAGAACGGATCGAGGAAGTGCCCGGCCAGCGGCGCCGTGACCGCGAAGCCGGCGATCATCATCACCCAGACGATGGTGGCGGCGGCACCCCGGCGCCGATCCTCGACGCCGGTGGCGAGCAGGACGAGGAGCGAGGTTCCCGCCGCGCCCGCGCCGATGCCGACGGAGAAGAAGGCGAGGATCGCGAGCGAAAGGCCGGTGGCGAGGTTCGTCTCGGCGAGCGCCGTCGCCGCCGCGGCGAGGAAGCCGCCGAGCGCCAGGGCGGCCATGCCGCCGACGATCCACGGCGTGCGGCGGCCGCCGACATCCGAGCCGTAGCCCCAGCGCGGGCGCAGCACCTGCACCGCGTAGTGCAACGCGACCAGCGCGCCCGGGACGATGGCGGGCAGCGCCAGCTCCACCACCATCACCCGGTTGATGGTCGAGGTCATCAGCACGACGACGGAGCCCAGCGCGGTCTGGACGAGGCCGAGACGGACGATCTGCGCCCAAGAGAACGAAGATGTGAATGACGATGAGGCGGGCGCGGCCATCACGGGGCTCCCACGAGCGGGCGGAGCGCGAAGGCGGAAACCAGCATGCCGAGCACGTAGAGGGTGGTGCCGGTGCCGTTGTACCAGGCGGCCTTCGCCCGCGGCGCGGCGAGCAGCCGGCGCATCAGCGCGATCTGCCCGACGAGCAGCAGCGCGACGATCGCGGCGTGCCACCCCCGGCTCCAGCCGTAGAGGAACGCGATCACGGCCACCTGCGGCACGGTCATCACGAGGCAGGCGAAGCGGGCGGCCCCGGGGATGCCGAGCTGAACCGGCAGCGAGCGGATGCCGGTGAGGGTGTCGCCCTCCACCGACTTGAAATCGTTCAAGGTCATGATCCCGTGGGCGCCGATCGAGTACAGCGCCGCGACGATCAGGACGCGGCGGTCGGGCACGGTGGCGGCCATCACGGCGGCGCCGGTGAACCACGGCAGTCCCTCGTAGCAGATCGCCACGGCGGAATTGCCCCACCAGCCGTTGCTCTTCAGGCGCATCGGCGGCGCGCTGTAGAGCCACGCCAGGACGAGGCCGAAGATCGCCGCGCCGAGGATCCAGGGCCCGAGCGCGGCGGCGACGAGGAGCGAAAGCCCGGTCCAGGCCCCGGCGACGTAGAGCCCCCAGCGGCCGGGCATGCGGCCGGACGGGATCGGGCGGTTCGGCTCGTTGATCGCGTCGACGTGGCGATCGTACCAGTCGTTGACCGCCTGGCTGGTGGCGCAGACCAGCGGCCCGGCGAGCACGACGCCGGCCATGATCACCGGCCATTGCCCGTGGGTGGATTGCCCCGACGAGACCACGCCGCAGGCGAAGGCCCACATCGGCGCGAACCACGTGATCGGCTTGAGCAGTTCGACGAGTGCGCTGGGAGCCGGTGTCGCCATGGTGCGAGGCTAGGATCTCGCCCTACGAAGTGTCAAGCAGAGATGACACGACAGATGATCGAAAACTTGGACACATGAAGGTAGGAGTAGTGCCAAGCTGAAACCAAGCGGGCGAGGTCGAACGCCGACGGACGGTCCATTCACGATCGTTCCGGCGGCGGACGTCGCGATTCGCGGGTGGAGGCAGGCCGAGCGGATCGCGCTCAGGCGTCGGGATAGTCGGGCCCGTCGAGATCGCCGATGCCGTAGCGGCGCAACTTGGCGTAGAGGCCCTGGCGACTGAGCCCGAGCATCTCGGCGGCCGAGGCCCGGTTGTCGCGGGTGATCCGCAGCGCCGCCTCGATGCAGAGACGCTCGATCAGGTCGGTGGTCTCGCGCACGAGGTTCTTCATCGAGACGCGGCCGACCAGCTCGGTCATCTGCTCGACCGAGCGCGGCAGCTCGTGCCCGCCCGACACCGCCGTCGCCACGGCACGGCGCGGCGTGCCGCGAATGGTGAAGCCGAGGCAGGGCGGGCGGGCGTTCGGCACGGCGACGGCGGCGATCTCGACCTCCTCGACGGATCCGAGAAGGCCGCGCAGGCCGGTGGCGAAGTGGCGGACCGAGCCGTGCTCGGCCAGCGTCGCGAACAGGGTCGCGGCCTCGGTCTCCTCGCGGCCGATCCAGCGGTCGATCAGCTCGCCGCGCGCCTGCTCCACGGTCGCGACCTGGGCGAGGTCGAGGAAGGCCCCGTTGGCGGTGAGGATCCGCCGCGACAGGTCGGTGACGACGAACCCTTCGGGAATGCCCTCGATGACGTCGAGGAGCGGGCCGCGCCGCTCGGGCGACGCGGCGTCGCCGATCGCGGAATCGCTCAGCCGCAGCAGCGCGCTCGCCGAGCTGCCCTGCCGGAACAGCGATGCCGAGATCCGCGCCTGCCCGCGGCTTCCGGCGAGCCGGGTCTCGAGATCCTCGGCCTTGCCGGTGGCGCGCAGGCCGGAGAACAGCAGCTCGATCTCGCGCCCGCTCGCCGCCTCGAACAGCTCGACCACGTCCAGCCCGAGGATCCGCTTCTCGGTGCGCCCGAGGAGCCGGACCGCGGCGGGGTTGACCTCGGTGACCCGGCGCGTGGCCGCGTCGACCACGAGCACCGGCTCGCTGCCGAGCTGGAACAGCATGCGGTAGCGGGTCTCGGCGCCGCGCAGGCGGAGATAGTCGCGCTCCAGCGCCTGCTGCGTCTCGACGAGCTTGCGCTGGAGCGAGGCCATGGCGAGCAGGTTGCGGCCGATCGCGATGATCGAGCCGTCCGTGCCGAAGCGCATCGCGGCGTAGCGGATCGGCAGGTCGTCGCCGGAGACGGACGGGTGGTTGACCTGCCGCCAGCGCGTCACCCCGTCCGGCGCGGCGTCGCGCAGCAGCGCGTCGATCTTCGGGCGGCTCTCGACGGTGACGGTGTCGATCCAGCGCCGCCCGAGCCACGTGTCGCAGCCCTGGCCCGCGAGGTCCGGGGCGGCGAAGGCCGCGTCGCGGATGATGCCGTCGGCATCCACCACCAGGGACAGGTCGGTCGCGGCCGCGACGAGAAGGCCCGCCGCCTCTCCCCCGAGGGCCGACAGGGTCTTGCTCAGGGCTGCGGAGGGGTTCTGCGCAGCGTGGGTGGCCAAGCTGGTCAAGTCTCACCGCTTCGTGAAGTCGTCGATCGGGTCTTTCAGCAGGCTCCCGCCCTGAGATCAAGCATGAACTCGGCGGCCGCCACAGCACGACGCGCATCCGTGGCCGTGGCATCAGCACCCACGCGCTCGATATGCCCCGGATTGTCGACGAAGATCGGGCCGCCGACGAGGATACGCACGCCGGGATTGAACGAGACCCGGCGCAGCTCGTGGACGGTCTTGGTCAGGGTCGGCAGAAGCACCTCGCAGCCGAGCGACAGGCCGATCACGTCGAACCAGGCGGTCCGCGCCTGGTTCAGGATCTCGCCCACCGGCGCGAGCGCCGTGCTCGTGACGTCCCAGCCCGCGTCGCGAAAGAACTGCTCGATCATCGACAGCCCGAACATGTGGGTCTCGCCGGGACAAAGGCTCAGGAGGATGCTGTGCCCGTCCCGGTGCCCTCCTGTTTCGCCGCCGTAGCGGCGCGCGAGGTCGTGCATGATCCGCTGCAGGCGGCCCATCGCGATCGTCAACTCGGCGAAGTCGCAGAGGTCCTCCTCCCAGAGCACGCCGAGGTGCCGCGCGGTCGGCGCCAAGAGGTCGAGGAGCAGGCTGTCGAGGGCGAGGCCGTCGTCGACGAGCGCGGCGATGCGCGCCTCCACCACCTCGCCGGCCGGCGCCAGCACGAGGGAGGCGAAGGCCTCGATGTCCTCGGCGGTCGGCTTTCTCGGCCCCGGGCCGCGCGTCGACGCCTCCATGCGGTGTGCGAGCATCAGGCGGGGGATGATCTCGGCCTCGACCACGCGGGAGAGGTGACCGTGCCAGCGATCGGACAATTGCTGCCGGCGCGGCGGCGCCTGCTGGTCGATCTCGCAGGCTGACGCCATCTCGCGAGCGAGCGCTAGGATGGCGTTTCGCCCCTCGGAGCGCCTCAAGTCATCCATTGGCCAACTCCAATGTCGCTGACGGCTTAATTGTATTCAAAATATAGCTTGGCCGGGGTTAGGATTCCCCGTGCCGTCGCCCTCTCCGGGACGACTTGACCTAGACGATACGCTTTCGAGGCGGCTTGGCAATGGTCGAATCGAATAAGAATGCTTCCACGTCATTGTCATACGGTTTTGACGTAAAGCGCGCTTGACACTTTCTGGCACGGTTTCTAGGCTTCCCCCAAGCCGCCCTCCCGAGAGGCGGCCCGCCGCAGCAGGGATGGGGTAAGGCTATGGGTCCCAGCGACCGGACGGCACGACCACCACTCTACACGTCGGCCGAGTGCGCCCGGCGCGACGCGACCCGCTGGACCCTGGTCCAGGGCCTTCTGGCCCCGCTTCAATTCCTCGTGTTCCTCGTCAGCCTGGGGCTGGTCCTGCGGACGCTGTCCACCGGGGAGGGCGAGGCCGCGGCCAACCTCTCGGTGCTGGCCAAGACCTTCCTGCTCTACGCAATCATGGTTACCGGCTCGATCTGGGAGAAGGCGGTGTTCGGGCGATACCTGTTCGCCCCGGCCTTCTACTGGGAGGACGTGGTCAGCATGCTCGTGCTGGCCCTGCACACCGCCTATCTCGGCGCCCTCGGCTTCGGGCTCCTCGGCACGGCCGGCCTCATGTGGCTCGCGCTCGCGGCCTACGCGTCCTACGCGGTCAACGCGACGCAATTCCTGCTGAAGCTGCGAGCGGCGCGGCTGCAGGCGCCACGGCGTCCGCGCCCCGTCGCCGGCACCGCGATGGTGGCGCGATGAACGCGCCCTTCCTCCCGCCGAGGACCGTCGCAGCCACCGCCGAACCCGGCTGCGGCGACGTGGCGATCCGGCAGGAGCGTGGCCAGCGCGCGGTGTTCTGCGGGCTGACCGGCATTGTCTGGCTGCACCGCAAGATCCAGGACGCGTTCTTCCTCGTCGTCGGCTCGCGCACCTGCGCCCACCTGATCCAGTCGGCCGCCGGGGTGATGATCTTCGCCGAGCCGCGCTTCGCCACCGCGATCATCGACGAGCGGGACCTCGCCGGCATCGCCGACATGAACGAGGAGCTCGATCGGGTGGTGCGCCGCCTGATCGAGCGCCGCCCCGACATCCGGCTGCTGTTCCTGGTCGGCTCGTGCCCCTCCGAGGTGATCAAGCTCGATCTCGGCCGCGCGGCGCAGCGGCTCTCGACCACCTTCTCGCCGGACGTGCGGGTGCTGAGCTATTCCGGCAGCGGCATCGAGACCACGTTCACGCAGGGCGAGGATGCCTGCCTCGCGGCCCTGGTGCCCGAGATGCCGCGGGAAGCGCCCGACGCCGCCCCGTCGCTGCTGGTGGCGGGCGCGCTCGCCGACGTGGTCGAAGACCAGTTCCTTCGGCTGTTCTCCGAGCTCGGCATCGCGAACGTCGCGTTCCTGCCGGCGCGCCGGGCCGGCGCGCTGCCGGCCGTCGGCCCGAACACAACGTTCCTGCTGGCGCAGCCGTTCCTGACCGACACCGCCAAAGCCCTGGAGGCCCGCGGCGCCAAGCGCCTGTCGGCCCCGTTCCCGCTCGGCGTGGAGGGCACGACGCGCTGGCTCAGGGCCGCGGCCGACGCGTGGGGGGTGCCTGAGGGCCGCTTCGAGGCGGCGACCGCGCCGGGCCGGGCCCGCGCCGCCCGCGCGCTCGATCACCACCGCGAGACGCTTGCCGGCAAGCGGGTGTTCTTCTTCCCCGATTCGCAGCTCGAGGTGCCGCTCGCCCGGTTCCTGTCGCGGGAATTGGGCATGGGCCTGTGCGAGGTCGGGACGCCCTACCTGCACCGCGGGCACCTCGCGGAAGACCTCGCCCTGCTGCCCGACGGCACGGACATCGTCGAGGGCCAGAGCCTCGACGCGCAGATGAACCGGGCCCGGGCCGAGAGGCCCGACCTGACGGTCTGCGGCCTCGGCCTCGCCAACCCGCTGGAGGCGGAAGGGCTCGCGACCAAGTGGTCGATCGAGTTGCTGTTCACGCCGATCCAGGGCTACGACCAGGCCGGCGACCTCGCCGAGCTGTTCGCCCGCCCGCTCGTCCGCCGCACCCGGCTGGAGGTCTGAGGCGATGCAGCTCACCCTCTGGACCTACGAAGGACCGCCGCATATCGGCGCCATGCGGGTCGCCACCGCGATGGAGGGGCTGCACTACGTGCTGCACGCGCCGCAGGGCGACACCTACGCCGACCTGCTGTTCACGATGATCGAGCGGCGCGACGCCCGCCCGCCGGTCACCTACACCACCTTTCAGGCCCGCGACCTCGGTTCCGACACCGCCGAGATCTTCAAGGACGCGGCCGCCGCCGCCTACGAGCGCTTCCGGCCGCAGGCGATGATCGTCGGCGCCTCGTGCACGGCGGAGCTGATCCAGGACGATCCGGGCGGCCTCGCCAAGGCGCTGAACCTGCCGATCCCGGTGATCGCGCTGGAGCTGCCGGCCTACCAGAAGAAGGAGAACTGGGGCGCGTCGGAAACCTTCTACCGGCTGGTCCGCGGGCTTTCCGGCTCGCCGTCCCTGGAGCCGAAGCCGGAGGGCCGGCGCCCGTCCTGCAACATCCTCGGGCCGACGGCGCTGGGCTTCCGCCATCGCGACGACCTCGCCGAGATCACCGGCCTGCTCGGGCGGCTCGGGATCGCCGTCAACGTCGTGGCGCCGATGGGCGCGAACCCGGCCGACCTCGGCCGCCTGAAGGACGCCGACTTCAACGTCGTGCTCTACCCGGAGGTGGCGCGCGCGGCCGCGCAGTATCTGCAGAAGACCTTCGGGCAGCCGATGGTCGAGACGGTGCCGATCGGCGTCGGCGCGACGATCCGCTTCGTCGAGGAGGTCGCGGCTCTGGCCGGAATCGACCCGGCGCCGGTGCTCGCCGGGGCGCCGTCGCGCGCGCCCTGGTATTCGCGCTCGGTCGACTCGACCTACCTCACCGGCAAGCGCGTCTTCATCTTCGGCGACGCCACCCACGCGATCGCCGCCGCCCGCGTCGCGAAGGCCGAGCTCGGGTTCCGGGTCGTCGGCCTCGGCACCTACGGCCGCGAGTTCGCCCGCGAGGTCCGGGCGGAGGCCGCGCTCCACGGCATCGAGGCGCTGATCTCCGACGACTACCTCGACGTCGAGGCGGCGATCCAGGCGGCCGGCCCCGAGCTGGTGCTCGGCACGCAGATGGAGCGTCACATCGCCAAGCGGCTCGGGCTGCCCTGCGCGGTGATCTCGGCGCCGGTCCACGTCCAGGACTTCCCGGCGCGCTACTCGCCGCAGATGGGCTTCGAGGGCGCCAACGTCCTGTTCGACACCTGGGTCCACCCGCTGATGATGGGCCTGGAGGAGCACCTGCTCGGGATGTTCCGCGAGGACCCCGAGTTCAACGACCGCGCCCCGTCCCATCTCGGCGGCAAGGCCCCCGCCGGGGCGCCCGCGCCCGCCCCGCCGGTTCCCGAGCCCGTCACCTCGGTGACGCTCGCCGTCCCGACCGCTCCGACCTGGGCCGTGGAGGCCGAGAAGGAGCTGCGGAAGATCCCGTTCTTCGTCCGAGGAAAAGCCCGCACCAACACGGAAACCTTCGCCAGGGAGCGGGCGCTGCCGCTCATCACCGTCGAGACCTTGTACGATGCCAAAGCGCATTTCGGTCGCTGAACGGCCCGAGCTCCGCATCGTCGTCGTGACGATGGACAACCACATGGCGAGCGCCCTCGAGCGCGCCCGCCTCCGGCTGCGCAGCGAGATGCCCGGCCTCGTCCTCGACTTCCACGCCGCCGCCGAGTGGGACACCGCGCCCGCGAGCCTGTCCGCCTGCAAGGCCGACATCGCCCGGGCCGACATCGTGCTCGCGACGATGCTGTTCATGGACGAGCACGTCCGCGCCGTGCTGCCGGCGCTGCTGGCCCGCCGCCCGCACTGCGACGCGATGATCGGCTGCCTCTCGGCCGGCGAGGTGGTGAAGACCACCCGCCTCAACCGCTTCGACATGGACGGCACCAAGCGCGGCGCCCTTGACTTCCTGAAGAAGCTGCGCGGCAAGCCGGGCGCCCAGGGCAACGGCGCCCGCCAGATGGCGATGATCCGCAAGCTGCCGAAGATCCTGCGCTTCATCCCCGGCTCGGCGCAGGACGTGCGCGCCTACTTCCTCACCCTGCAATACTGGCTCTCGGGCTCGGACGAGAACATCGCCAACCTCGTGCACTTCCTGGTCGGGCGCTACGCCGCCGGCCCGCGCCTCGCCTGGCGCGAGATCGCGGCCGCACCCGCGCCGCTGAGCTATCCCGAGACCGGCCTCTACCACCCGCGCATGAAGGGCCGCATCGGCGAGTCGCTCGCCGCGCTCCCCATGCCCAAGGGGCCTTCGAGCGGCCCTGCGAAGGGTCGGGTCGGCCTGCTGGTGATGCGCTCCTACGTGCTGGCCGGGAACACCGCCCATTACGACGGCGTGATCGCGGCGCTCGAAGGCCGCGGCCTCGCGGTGGTGCCGGCCTTCGCCTCGGGCCTCGACAACCGCCCGGCGGTGGACGCCTTCTTCCGCCGCGACGGCCGGCCGGCCATCGACGCGCTGGTCTCGCTCACCGGGTTCTCGCTGGTCGGCGGGCCCGCGTACAACGACGCCGCGGCGGCCGAGACGGCGCTCGCCGACCTCGACGTGCCCTACCTCGCCGCCCACGCGCTGGAGTTCCAGACCCTGGAGCAGTGGGAGGGCTCCGACCGCGGCCTCTCGCCGGTCGAGGCCACGATGATGGTCGCGATCCCCGAGCTCGACGGCGCCACCGCGCCGATGGTGTTCGGCGGCCGCTCCGGCGCGTCGATGGGCGAGAACGCCCGCGACATGCGCGTTCACCCGGAGCGTGCCGACATGCTCGCCGCCCGCATCGAGCGCCTCGTCGCCCTGCGGCGGACCGCGCGGGCCGCGCGCAAGGTGGCGATCGTGCTGTTCGGCTTCCCGCCGAACGCCGGCTCGATCGGCACGGCGGCGTTCCTGTCGGTGTACCAGTCGCTGCACAACACCCTGACGGCGATGAAGGCGGACGGCTACGACGTCGCGGTGCCCGACACGGTCGACGACCTGCGCAACGCGGTGCTCGCCGGCAACTCCGCCCGCTACGGCACGCCGGCCAACGTCCACCACCGCATCCCCGCCGAGGAGCACGTCCGGCGCGAGCGGCACCTGTCCGAGATCGAGGCGCAGTGGGGGCCCGCGCCGGGGCGCCAGAACAGCAACGGTTCGGCCCTCTTCGTCCTCGGCGCGCAGTTCGGCAACGTCTTCGTCGGCGTGCAGCCCGGCTTCGGCTACGAGGGCGACCCGATGCGCCTGCTGTTCGAGCGCGGCTTCGCGCCGACCCACGCCTTCTCGGCCTTCTACCGCTACCTGCGCGACGACTTCCGCGCCGACGCGGTGCTGCATTTCGGCACCCACGGCGCGCTCGAATTCATGCCCGGCAAGCAGACCGGCCTGTCCGAATCGTGCTGGCCGGAGCGGCTGATCGGGCCGCTGCCGAACGTCTACCTCTACGCCGCCAACAACCCCTCCGAGGGGATGATCGCCAAGCGCCGCTCCGCCGCGACGCTGGTGAGCTACCTGACCCCGAGCCTCGCCCAGGCGGGGCTGTATCGCGGCCTGATCGACCTCAAGGCCTCGATCGAGCGCTGGCGTGCCCTGGAGCCCGAGGCGGAAGCCGAGCGCCGCGACCTCGGCCTGCTCGTCCAGGCGCAGGCCGCCGCCCTCGACTTGGCCCCGGCCGAGTCGGCCTGGGACGACCTCGCCGCCCGCATCCAGGCGCTGGGCCAGGCGGTGCACGAGCTGGAGCACACCCTGATCCCGCACGGGATGCACGTGGTGGGGCAGGGCACGCCGGCCGAGGAGCGGGTCGACCTGCTGCTGGCATTGGCCGAAGCCTCCGCCGACCTCGTGCCGGAGCGGGCCGGGATCGCGGCGCTCGTGGCGGGCGAGGGGGTCGACGCGGCGCTCGCCGCCGCGGGCCTGCCTCTCGACGAGACCCACCGCGCCGCCTTCCGGTCGCTGGCCGAGACCGACGCGCTGCTCGCCCGCGACCACGAGGTCGCTGGCCTGCTCAAGGCGCTGGACGGGCGCTTCATCGCGCCGGTGGCCGGCGGCGACCTGCTGCGCAACCCGGCCGTGCTGCCGACGGGACGCAACCTGCACGGCTTCGATCCCTACCGCCTGCCCTCGGCCTTCGCGGTCGCCGACGGCGCGCGGCAGGTCGCCCGGATCCTCGCCCGTCACCGCGACGAGGGCGCGGCCCTGCCCGAGAGCGTCGCCCTGGTGCTGTGGGGGACCGACAACCTCAAGAGCGAGGGCGGCCCGATCGCCCAGGCCCTGGCGCTCATCGGTGCGGCGCCGCGCTTCGACGGCTACGGCCGGCTCTGCGGCGCGACCCTGATCCCGCTGGAGACGCTCGGCCGCCCGCGCATCGACGTGGTCGTCACCCTGTCCGGCATCTTTCGCGACCTGCTGCCGCTCCAGACGAAGCTCCTCGCCGAAGCCTCCTACCTCGCCGCCACCGCCGACGAGCCGGTGGAGCGCAACTTCGTCCGCAAGCACGCCCTCGCGCATCAGGTCGAGCACGGCATCGACCTCGAGACCGCGGCGCTGCGGGTGTTCTCGAACGCCGAGGGCACCTACGGCGCCAACGTCAACGGGCTGGTCGAGTCCGGCCGCTGGGAGGACGAGGACGAGATCGCCGAGACCTTCTCGCGCCGCAAGAGCTTCGCCTACGGCCGCACCGGCCAGCCGGCACCGCAGCGCGCGCTGATGCGCAGCGTGCTGGCCAAGGTCGACCTCGCCTACCAGAACCTCGATTCGGTCGAGGTCGGGGTGACGAGCGTCGACCACTACTTCGACGGGCTCGGCGGCATGGGCCGGGCGGTGGCCGAGGCCCGCGGCGCCGCGGTGCCGATCTTCATCAGCGACCAGACCCGCGGCGAGGGCACCGTGCGCTCGCTCTCCGAGCAGGTCTCGCTCGAGACCCGCACCCGCATGCTCAACCCGAAATGGACCGAGGGCATGCTCGGCCACGGCTACGAGGGCGTCCGCCAGATCGAGGCGCACCTCACCAACACCATGGGCTGGTCGGCCACGAGCGACGGCGTCGCGCCCTGGATCTACCAGCGCATCACCGAGACCTACGTCCTCGACCCCGCCATGCGCGAGCGCATGGCCGCCCTCAACCCCACCGCCTCGGCCAAGGTCGCGCACCGGCTGATCGAGGCGCACCAGCGCGGCTTCTGGACTCCCGATGCGGCGACGCGCGACGCGCTCGCCCGCGCCGAGGAAGAGCTCGAGGACCGTCTCGAAGGCATCACCGCGGAGGTTGCGGCATGAACATCGCGATTCGAAACCCCGTCGCCGCCCGCCGCGAGCCGGAAGGCAGCGTCCAGGTCTCGCTGGACGTCGCCATCGGCACGACGGCGAAGGTCTTCGCCGTCTACGGCAAGGGCGGCATCGGCAAGTCGACGACCTCGTCGAACCTGTCGGTCGCCTTCTCGAAGCTCGGCAAGCGGGTGCTGCAGATCGGCTGCGACCCGAAGCACGACTCGACCTTCACCCTCACCAAGCGCCTGGCGCCCACCGTGATCGATGCGCTGGAGGCGGTGCAGTTCCACTCCGAGGAGCTGCGCGTCGAGGACTTCGTCGCCGAGGGCTACAACGGCGTGATGTGCGTCGAGGCCGGCGGGCCGCCGGCCGGCACCGGCTGCGGCGGCTACGTCGTCGGCCAGACGGTGAAGCTCCTCAAGGAGCATCACCTCTTGGAGGACACCGACGTGGTGATCTTCGACGTGCTCGGCGACGTGGTCTGCGGCGGCTTCGCCTCGCCGCTCCAGCACGCCGAACAGGCGCTGGTCGTCACCGCCAACGACTTCGACTCGATCTTCGCGATGAACCGCATCGTCGCCGCGATCCACGCCAAGGCGAAGAACTACCCCGTGCGGCTCGGCGGCGTCATCGCCAACCGCTCGGCCAAGACCGACGAGATCGACCGCTTCAACGCCGCCGTCGGCCTGGAGCGCATCGCCCACTTCCCCGACCTCGACGTCGTGCGGCGCTCGCGCCTGAAGAAGTCGACCCTGTTCGAGATGGACGAGACGCCGGAGCTGGAGGCCGTGAAGGCCGAGTACATGCGGCTGGCCGCCTACCTCTACGCCGGCGGCAAGCCGCTCTCCGCGATCCCGATGAAGGACCGCGACCTCTTCGAGTTCCTGGGATTTGATTGAGGGGTCTCGTGATGACCAGCGCATCCTACGCCGAGCGCCGCTCGCAGCTCACCACCTACTTCGACCGCACCGCGGTCGAGGCCTGGGCGCGGCTAACCTCCGACGCACCGGTCTCGAAGATCCGCGCGACGGTGCGGGCGGGTCGCGACACGATGCGGGCTCAGCTTCTGTCCTGGCTGCCCGACGACCTGATCGGCCGGCGCATCCTCGATGCCGGCTGCGGCACCGGGGCGCTCAGCCTGGAGGCCGCGCGCCGCGGCGCCGAGGTCGTCGCCATCGACGTGTCGGCGACGCTGGTCGGCCTCGCGGCCGAGCGCGCCGGGCCGATCGCGGGCGGCGGGTCGATCGACTTCCGGGTCGGCGACATGCTCGATCCGAGCCTCGGCCGCTTCGACCACGTCGTGGCGATGGATTCGCTGATCCATTACGGCGCCGCCGACATCGCCCGGGCGCTCGCCGCGCTCGGCGCGCGCACGGACGGGTCGGTGGTGTTCACGGTGGCGCCCCGCACCGCCCTGCTCACCGCGATGCACGCCGCCGGCACGCTGTTCCCGAGGGCCGACCGGGCGCCGGCGATCGTGCCGATCACGCTGGGCGCGCTGGCCAAGCGGATCGGCCGGGAGCCGGCGCTGGCCGAGTTCGCGCTGACGCGCACGCAGCGCGTCAACAGCGGCTTCTACCTCTCGAACGCGATCGAGCTGGCGCGGTGCCGCCGATGAAGCTCGGCCTCCGCCTGATCCGGCACGTCGCGGCCCTCGGGCCGTCGATCCTCCCCTTCGCCGACGCGGCGACGAAGGAGCTGCCGCTCGGGCGGCTGATGCGGCTGTCGCTGTTCCAGGTCACCGTCGGCATGGCCGCGGTGCTGCTGATCGGCACGCTCAACCGCGTCATGATCGTCGAGCTGGAGGTGCCGGCCTGGGTCGTCGCGCTGATGCTGTCCCTGCCGCTGATCTTCGCCCCCTTGCGGGCGCTGATCGGCTTCCGCTCGGACACGCACCGGTCGGTGCTCGGCTGGCGCCGCGTCCCCTACATCTGGTTCGGCACGCTGCTGCAGTTCGGCGGGCTCGCCATCATGCCGTTCGCGCTGCTGCTGCTGTCGGGCGACACCACCGGCCCGATGTGGGCCGGGCAGGTCGCCGCCGCGCTCGCCTTCGTCTTGGTCGGCGCCGGCCTCCACACCACGCAGACGGTGGGGCTCGCCCTCGCCACCGACCTCGCACCGGCCCATGCAAGGCCCAAGGTCGTCGCGCTGCTCTGCGTCATGCTGCTCGTCGGGATGATGGTCAGCGCGGTCGCCTTCGGCCTGCTGCTCGCCGACTTCTCGAAGGTGCGGCTGATCCAAGTGATCCAGGGCACGGCCCTCGTCACCATCGTGCTCAACGGGCTGGCCCTGTGGAAGCAGGAGGCGCGCGACCCCGACCGCGCCCGCGACGCGGCGCAGCCGAGCTTCTCCGAATCCTGGGCGGCCTATGCGGGGCAGGGGCTGGCGCGGCGCCGCCTCGTCGCCACCGGGCTCGGCACCGCCGCCTTCTCGATGCAGGACATCCTGCTGGAACCCTATGGCGGGCAGATCCTGCACCTCTCGGTCGGCGCGACCACGGCGCTGACCGCGATGCTGGCGGCCGGCGGCGGCCTCGGGCTGCTGGCGGCGGCGCGCTGGCTCAACCGGGGCGGCGACCCGTTCCGGGTGGCGGCGGCGGGTGCCGTGATCGGCATCCTCGCCTTCTCCTGCGTCGTGTTCGCGGCCCCGCTCGGCTCGACGCAGGTCTTCGCGGCCGGCGTCAGCCTGATCGGCTGCGGCGGCGGCCTGTTCGCCCACGGCACGCTCACCGCCTCCATGGCGAAGGCCGGGCCGGAGGATACCGGGCTCGCGCTCGGCGCCTGGGGCGCGGTCCAGGCGTCGGCGGCCGGCCTCGCCATCGCCGGCAGCGGCATCGTGCGGGACGTCGGCTCGGCGCTCGCCGTCTCGGGGGCGCTCGGCGAGGGCATGAGCGATCCCTCGATCGGCTACCTCGTCGTCTACCACATCGAGATCGCGCTGCTGTTCGCGACGCTGGTCGCGATCGGCCCGCTGGTCCGGGACCGCAGCCCGCAACCGGCGGCGCGGGGCAGGCCCCGCGTCGCCCTGTCCACCTCCTCCACCTGAAGCTCGGGAGATCGCCATGCCACCAGGAGCACTGCCCACGGGAGCACTCACCGGCTACGTCGACGTCGCGCAGATCGTCCTGTACGCCTTCTTCCTGTTCTTCTTCGGCCTGGTCTTCTGGCTCCGGCGCGAGGACCGGCGCGAGGGCTATCCCCTCGAGGCCGAGGTGACGGGCACCCTCAAGCGCCCCGACCCGATCCTGATCCCGACGCCGAAGCTGTTCCACCTCGCCGACGGCAAGATCAAGCAGGCGCCGCAGGCCGACACCAGGCCCGACCGCAACTACCTCGGCAGCAAGCGCGAGCCCTGGCCGGGCGCCCCGCTGGAGCCGACCGGCGCCGACCCGATGTTCGCCCATGTCGGCCCCGGCTCCTGGGTCAGCCGCGACGACGCGTTCGACCACACCTTCGACGGCCAGAAGCGGATCGTCCCCTTGCGGGTCGCGACGCATTTCATGGTCCACGAGGACGGCCCCAACCCGATCGGCATGAGCGTGTTCGGCGCCGACAGCCAGATCGCCGGAACGGTGTCCGACATCTGGGTCGACCGCGGCGAAAGCTTCGCCCGCTACTACGAGGTCGATCTCGGCGCCGGCGGACGCCGCGTGCTGATGCCGGTCACCTTCTGCCGCACGGGGCGGTTCTCGCGCACCGTGAAGACTGAGGCGCTGCTCGCCCGGCAGTTCTCGGACATCCCGCCCCACGCCGACCCCGACGCGGTGACCCTCCTCGAGGAGGAGAAGATCATCGCCTATTTCGGCGCCGGCACCCTGTACGCCACGCCCCAGCGCGCGGAGACCCTGCTATGAGCGGCCGCCGGACCCACGATACGCCCTCGGACGACACCGTCCGCGACGACCGGATCCCCGAGGGCCTGCCCGAGGCGCTGCCGCCGGGCGAGCACATCCTGTGGCAGGGCCGGCCGACCGCCTTCGGCATGGCCGCCCGCCCGATGCACGGCGGGTTCGTGGTGCTGTGGTTCGGCGTGCTGGCCGCCTGGACCATCCTGCCGGCGGCCCTCGACGGCGCGGTGCTGGCGGGCCTCGAAGCCTCGTGGCCGACCTTCGCCGCCTGCGCCGCCGCGCTGGCCGTCGTCGGCGGCCTCGGCTGGCTCGCCTCCTGGACCACGACCTACACCATCACGAACCACCGCGTGGTGATGCGGATCGGCATCGCGCTGCCGGTCACCTTCAACCTGCCGCTCGCGCAGGTGGAGGATGCCGCCCTGCACAGCTTCGCCGACGGCACCGGCGACCTGCCGCTCCGGCTGAGCGCCGGCACCCGCGTCGCCTACCTGCACCTGTGGCCGCATGCCCGCCCCTGGCGCGTGACCGAGCCGCAGCCGATGCTCCGCTCCGTCCCGAACGCAGGCGAGGTGGCCGCCATCCTCGCCCGGGCGATCGTCGCGGCGCGGGCGCCCGAGGAAGAGTCCGCGCTGCCGCTGCTCGTCGCCCGCCCGCAGAACGCGGCGCGCAAGCCGCGCCTCGTCGCCGTCGGAGCGCGCTGACCGGCCCGAGCCTCCGCGGAGCCGCGCGGACGAGACATCACCCCGCCCGTCCCGGCCGAACCGCCGGGGCGGGCGTTCGCTTTTCGCAAAAAAGTCTTTCGCGAACAGGACTTTGCCGGCCCCCTCGAAAAACCCGCCCGAAAAATCCAAAATGAGGATTGTCAAGCGTGCTTGACACGGGTTAACGTGAAGCCAAGGAAACGGCGACGTGGCCGGACACCGAGCGGTGCCGCCCCGACGACCGGTCCGGGCAGACGGTGAGGGAAGCCGATGGGCGAGGTGGCGGAGGGCGGGCCGATCCCGGCGCTCGCACTGATCGGAGCCGGGGCGCTCCTCGGCTTCACCATGCTGGCGGTGGTGGTCGGGCGCACCGAGCGGATCGGCCTCAGCGGAAACCCCGGCGGGAATCCCGTCGCCTCCGTCGCCCTGCGCGTGCTGGACCGCCCGGACGGGTCGATCCGGATCGAGGACGCCGCCGATGCGCGGCTGATCGAGACCATCGAGCCCGGCCAGGACAACTTCGTCCGCGCGACCCTGCGCAGCTTCGGCCAGTCCCGCCTGCGCGCCGGCCTGACCCCGGCCGAGCCGTTCCGCCTGACCCGCTACGACGACGGCTCGCTCGCCCTGATCGACGAGACCACGGGGCGCAGCGTCAACATGGGCGCCTTCGGCCCGACCAACGCGCTCGCCTTCGCCAAGCTCCTACCCGGCAACGCCCTTCCCGACGTGAGCGTCCCGCGATGATCGGATTCCTGAACGGCCGCCGCACGGTCGAGGTGCCCTGCACCGTCGAGATCGAGCAGACCCCCGAGAGCCTGCACGCCCATGTCAGCCTCGACGCCGACTTCGAGATCGAGCCCGGCGACGAGGTGCAGGTCCACGACGCGCCGACCTCGGTGCCCTACGGCGAGCGCCTCGTCGTCCGCCGCACCGCGACGGTGACGCGGGCCGGCCGGATCGAGCGGCTCTGGACCAAGCTCGCCGGCCATCTCGAGCTGACCGAGCTCTACGAAGTCAGCTTCAGCGAGAGGAGGAAGCTTTGAACGCTCCCGTCAGGCATCCGCTGCCCACCCGCCCGGTCAACGAATCGACCAAGTCCGCGCAGGAGACGACCTTCCTCAGCCCGCGCTTCTACACCACCGATTTCGCGGAGCTCGACCGCACGAACGTCGAACCGGTCCGGGCCGAGTGGGACGTGCTGATCGAGGAGCTGCGCTCCGACCCGAACAAGCGCCACTTCACCCGCAACGCCGACTTCGACTGCGACCTGTCGCAGATGGAGCCCGAACTCCGGAAGGAGTTCCTCGACTTCCTGGTCTCGTCGATCACCGCCGAGTTCTCGGGCTGCGTCCTCTACGCCGAGATGCGCAAGCGCGCCAAGAACAAGGACATCAAGGAGCTGTTCGGCTTCATGAGCCGCGACGAGGCGCGCCACGCTGGCTTCATCAACGACACGCTGAAGGATTTCGGCATCGGCGTCGATCTGGGCTTCCTGACGAAGTCGAAGAAGTACACGTTCTTCCGCCCGAAGTTCATCTTCTACGCAACCTACCTGTCCGAGAAGATCGGCTACGCGCGCTACATCACCATCTTCCGCGAGCTGGAGAAGCACCCCGAGCGGCGCATCCACCCGATCTTCAAGTGGTTCGAGAAGTGGTGCAACGACGAGTTCCGCCACGGCGAGGCCTTCGCGCTGCTGATGCGCGCCAACCCGAAGCTGACGCAGGGGCTGAACCGCTACTGGATCAAGTTCTTCCTGCTGGCGGTGTTCGCGACGATGTACGTCCGCGACCATTGCCGGCCGGCCTTCCACGCCGCCCTCGGGGTCGACCCGTCCGAGTACGACTTCACGGTCTTCCGCATCACCTCCGAGATCTCGAAGCAGACCTTCCCGCTGACGCTCGACCTCGACAACCCGAAGTTCAAGCAGCGGCTCGACACCCTGCTCGACTGCTCGGTGAAGATCGCCGAGGCGCGGGCGCAGGGCGGCGTCGCCGGCACGCTGAAGCGTGGCGTACAGGTGGCGCGGGCCGCGATCACCTTCGGCAGGCTCTACCTGTTGCCGACCCTCGACAACGCGATGCCCGCCGACATCCGCCTCGAGCCGGTGTGGTAGCGGGCCGGCGATGTCGCCCTACGCCGTCCCGGCCCTCTATGCGGTGGCGATCTGGTGGTTCTCCACCGGGGTGATCATCCTGCTCGACCATCTGCCGCGCCGCACCTTCCCGTGGAGCATGGCCGCCGGCACCGCGGTGCTGCTGGCGGCGCTCTACGCGATCGGCACGAGCGCCGGCGATGTGACCGAGACGGGGGCCTACACCGCCTTCACCGGCGCGCTGCTGGTCTGGGGCTGGCAGGAGATGAGCTACTACATGGGCTTCGTCACCGGCCCGCGGCCGGAGGCCTGCCGGCCCGGCGCCCGCGGCGTCGAGAAGTTCCGGGCGGCGGTGGCGACGAGCCTGTGGCACGAATTCGCCATCGTTCTCGGCGCGCTGGCGATCCTGGCGCTCACCTGGAACACCCCGCAAAGATTGGCCCTGTGGACCTACTGCGTGCTGTGGGGGATGAACCTCAGCGCCCGGCTCAACCTGTTCCTCGGGGTGCGCAACCTCAACGCCGAGTTCCTGCCCGACCATCTGGCCTATCTCGGCTGCTACCTGACGAAGCGGCCGATGAACCTGCTGTTCCCGGTGTCGGTCAGCGTCGCCACCGTGATCGTCGTGCTGCTCGGCCAGGCGGCGCTCGCCGAGCCGATCACGCCGCACGCGATGGTCGGCTTCACCATCCTCACCACGCTGATGGGCCTGGCGACCCTCGAGCACTGGTTCCTGATGCTGCCGCTCCCCGCGGCCGCCCTCTGGAACTGGAGCCTCCCGCCGAAGGTCGCGGCCGTCCCGACAAAGGTGAAGCTCGCGGCCTCCGCCGCGGCCGGACCGACACAGGCGCCGGCCGAGCCGGCCCGGCGCGACGCAGCCTGACGCGGGAGAACCCGCGCGATCGAAACGAGGACGGGGAGACGAGCGATGGATTACGACGCGTTCTTCGGCGCCGAGCTTCAGAACCTGCACCGGGAGGGGCGCTACCGCGTCTTCACCGATCTCGAACGTCAGGCCGGGCGCTTCCCGCACGCGACCCATCACAGCCCCGAGGGCGAGAAGCCCGTCACGGTCTGGTGCTCGAACGACTATCTCGGGATGGGCCAGCACCCGGACGTGCTCGCCGCCATGCACGCGGCGCTCGACCGCTGCGGCGCGGGCGCGGGCGGCACCCGCAACATCTCCGGCACCAACCACTACCACGTGCTGCTGGAGCGCGAACTCGCCGACCTCCACGGCAAGGGGGCTGCCCTGCTGTTCACCTCCGGCTACGTCTCGAACTGGGCGGCGCTCGGCACCCTCGGCGCCAAGCTGCCCGGCTGCGTCATCCTCTCGGATTCCGAGAACCACGCCTCGATGATCGAGGGCATCCGGGCGTCGCGCGCCGAGCGCCAGATCTTCCGCCACAACGACCCGGAGGACCTCGACCGCAAGCTGCGGATGATCGAGCCCGGCAGGCCGAAGCTCGTGGCCTTCGAATCGGTCTACTCGATGGACGGCGACATCGCGCCGATCGACGAGATCTGCGACGTGGCCGAGGCGCACGGCGCGCTCACCTACCTCGACGAGGTCCACGCCGTCGGCCTCTACGGCGCGCGCGGCGGCGGCATCTCGGAGCGCATGGGGCTGGCCCACCGCCTCGACGTGATCGAGGGCACGCTGGGCAAGGCCTTCGCGGTGCATGGCGGCTACATCACCGCGAACGAGACGCTGTGCGACTTCGTCCGCAGCTTCGCCTCGGGCTTCATCTTCACCACCTCGCTGCCGCCGGCGGTGGCGGCGGGCGCGGCCGCCAGCATCCGCCACCTCAAGCGGAGCAACATCGAGCGCGCACGGCACCAGGAGCGGGTGCAGCGGGTGCGCGAGCGCCTGGACGCCGCCGGCATCCCCACCCTGCCCAACGACAGCCACATCGTCCCGGTGATGGTCTGCGATCCGGTGCTGTGCAAGGCGATCTCCGACACCCTGCTCGACGAGTTCGGCATCTACGTGCAGCCGATCAACTACCCGACCGTCGCCCGCGGCACCGAGCGCCTGCGCATCACCCCGTCGCCCCTGCACACGGACGCCGACATCGACCACCTCGTCGGGGCGCTGGCCGCGATCTGGGGCCGGATCGGGCTGGAGCGGGTGGCGGCGGAGTAGGGGACACGCCGCCGACAATCCGTGCGGCGAGTTTCTCCGCGTCCTCGGGCCCTACCGAATTCCGACGCCTCTGCGTGACGGCGCCGGATGGTGCGTCCGAAGCACTGCGGGGCCCCCTCTTCCATGGGGAGAGGGGACCCGCGCCTGACCCTGCATAGCGTGCGGCCCTGACGAGTCGCATCGGAAGAAGGGAACTGCCCGTGCGTTTCGAAGGCCAGGGTGCCATTCTCGATCGCGCCGATCGCGCCGATCGCGCCGCACCTCCCCAGCCACGGATCGGCGTGACAACCTCTTCGCAATCGCGAGTGCCCCAGCGCGTGACCACCTTCCCCTTCACCGCCATCGTCGCCCAGGACGAGATGCGTCGGGCGCTGCTGATCGCGGCGGTCGATCCGTCGGTGGGGGGCGTGCTGGTGTTCGGGGATCGCGGCACCGGCAAGTCCACCGCGATCCGGGCGCTGGCCGGTCTGCTGCCGCGGATGCGCGCGGTCGTCGGCTGCCCCTATGCCTGCGATCCGGCCGCACCCGCCGAATCGTGCCCGCATTGCCGTGGCCAGGCGGAGCGCAAGAGCGCGCTCGTGCCGGTGCCGGTGGTCGACCTGCCGCTCGGAGCCACCGAGGACCGGGTGGTCGGCGCGCTCGACCTGCAGCGGGCGCTGGCGCTCGGCGAGAAGGCGTTCGAGCCTGGGCTGCTGGCGCGGGCCAACCGCGGCTTCCTGTACATCGACGAGGTTAACCTGCTGGAGGACCACCTCGTCGACCTGCTGCTCGACGTGGCGGCCTCCGGGGTCAACACCGTCGAGCGCGAGGGCCTGTCGATCCGCCACCCGGCGCGCTTCGTGCTCGTCGGCTCCGGCAACCCGGAGGAGGGCGAGCTGCGGCCGCAGCTCCTCGACCGGTTCGGCCTCGCCGTCGAGGTGGCGACGCCCACCGACATCGCGACCCGCATCGACGTGGTCCGCCGCCGCGACGCCTACGAGCGCGATCCGGAAGCGTTCTGCGCCACCTACGCCAAGGCCGAGCGGGCGCAGGCCAAGCAGATCACGCTCGCCCGCGAACGGCTGAGTGCCGTGACGATCCCCGACGCGGTGCTGGAGGCCTGCGCGAGGCTCTGCGTGGCGCTCGGCACCGACGGCCTGCGCGGCGAGCTCACCCTGATGCGCACCGCCCGCGCGCTGGCGGCGCTCGACGGCGCGGACGACGTGACGATCGACCATGTCCGCCGGATCGCGCCGGCGGCGCTGCGCCATCGCCTGCGCCGCAACCCGCTCGACGAGGCCGGCTCCACCGCCCGCGTGGCGCGGGCGGTCGCCGACGTGCTGGCGTGACGCTCGCGCCCGGCGAGGGCCGCTGGGCCGAGGCGCTCCGCGCCGCTTCGCTGCTGGCGGCCGATCCGCAGGCCTGCGTCGGCATCCGCCTGCGCGCCGGGCCGGGCCCGGTCCGCGAGGCGTGGCTGCGGCACCTGACGGACCGCCTCGCGCCCGGCACCCCCGTCCGGCGCTGCCCGCCCGGCATCGGCGACGACCGCCTGCTCGGCGGCCTCGACCTCGCCGCGACCCTGTCGGCCGGCCGCCCGGTGGCCCAGGCGGGCCTCCTGGCCGAGGCCGACGGCGGCCTCGTCGTCGTGCCGATGGCCGAGCGCCTGTCGCCCGGCACGGCGGCTCGTCTCGCCGCGGCGCTCGACACCGGCACGATCACGGTCGCGCGCGACGGTTTCTGCGAGACGCGGCCCGCCCGCTTCGGCCTGGTGCTGCTCGACGAGGGGCTCGACGACGAGGCGCCGCCGAGCGCGCTCACCGAGCGCCTCGCCTTCGACGTGGATCTGCGCGCCTTCGGGCTGCGGGAGATCGAGGATGCTCCGCCCGGGCATGACGCGGCGGACCTTCGGGGGTTGCGACGGGCGCGTTCCGCAGAACGCCATTCTTCTGGAACGGCTTTCGCATCCGCCCACCCCGAACGGCGATCGCAGGAACCGCTTTTCCCTCCCCCCTCTGCGGGGGAGGGTGGCCCGCGAAGCGGGTCGGGAGAGGGGAGCGACGCTTCCGGACAGCGCGCTCCCCTCTCCCGACCCTCGCTCACGCGAGGCCCACCCTCCCCCGCACCCAAGTCGGGCCTGCCCGACTTGGGCACACAGGGTGCGGATCTCGGGCAGGCCCGAGATCCGTCGGGGGGAGGGAAGGCGCGCGGGCTCTTCGGCAGGGAAGAGGAGGTGGGGAGAGGCGCGACCGCTCCCGACCGCTCCCGACCCACGCCTGAACCGGACGACGCGTCCGACGCCATCCCTGCGCTTTGCGCCGCCGCGGATGCCCTCGGCGTGACGTCCCTGCGCGGGCCGTTGCTCGCCGTGCGGATCGCCCGGCTGATCGCCGCCCGCGACGGACGGGATGGGCTCGCGGAACGAGATCTCGTCGAGGCAGCAGCCCTCGTGCTCGGCCCGCGGGCGACGCGGATGCCGGTTCCCGAGCAACCCGCCGAAGCCTCCGAACCGCCCCCCGACGATCGCGGATCGCCGCAGGAGGAGAACCCGCCGGAGCCCGACGGGGACGCGGCGGGCTCGGAGCAGCAGGCCGAATCGCCGAATCTCGACGACGTCGTGCTCGCGGCGGCACGCGCGGCGATCCCGCCAGGCATGCTCGCGGCGTTGGCCGCCGGGCAGGCGCCGGCGCGCGGCGGCAAGGCGGGCAGGGCCGGGGCCGCCGCCTCCGCCGCGCGGCAGGGCCGGCCGATCGGCACGCGCCCCGGCGACCCGCGCCGCGGGCGCCTGGCGCTGCTGGCGACCCTGCGCGCCGCCGCCCCGTGGCAGGCCCTCCGGCGATCCGAGGCCGAAGCGGGCGACGCCCGGGCGATCCTGGTGCGGCCGGAGGATTTTCGGATCACGCGCTTTCGCCAGCGGACCGAGAGCACGACGATCTTCGCGGTCGACGCCTCCGGCTCGGCGGCGATCGAGCGGCTCGCCGAGGCGAAGGGGGCGGTCGAGCTGCTGCTGGCCGAGGCCTATGTCCGCCGCGACCGGGTGGCGCTCGTCGCCTTCCGCGGCCGGGCGGCCGAGCTCGTGCTGCCGCCGACCCGCTCGCTGGTGCGGGCCAAGCGCGAGCTCGCCGAGCTGCCCGGCGGCGGCGGCACGCCGCTGGCCGCGGGGCTCGATGCGGCGGCCGACGTGGCGCTCGCCGTCCGCCGCGGCGGCGGCACCCCGGTCGTCGTGCTGCTCACCGACGGGCGCGCCAACGTCGACCGCGCCGGCGCACCGGGCCGGCCGCGCGCCGCCGAGGACGCGCTCGCCGCGGCCCGGCGCTTCCGCGCGGCGGCGTTCTCCGCGATCCTGATCGACACCGCGCCGCGCCCGCAGGATTCGGCGCGCGCCCTGGCCGAGGCGATGGGCGCCCGCTATCTCCCGTTGCCGCAGGCCGACGCCCGCAAGCTCAGCGCCGCGGTGCGGGCGGCGGGCGCGGCGGCGTGACGGCTCGCATCGGCAGGTCCTTCAGGAAACCAGGTCCTTCAGGAAACCATGACACGCATGTCCGAGGACCGCCCGGACTGGGAGCGCGACGGGCGCGACTGGCCGCATCGCGACGCCAGCCGCTTCGTCGAGGCTTCCGGCCTGCGCTGGCACGTGCAGGCGATGGGGCCGGCCGACGCCCCCGTGCTGCTCCTCGTCCACGGGACGGGCGCGGCGACGCATTCCTGGCGCGGGCTGATGCCGGCCTTGGCCGGGCGCTTCCGCGTGATCGCGCCGGACCTGCCCGGCCACGGCTTCACCGATCCGCTGCCGGCCGGCCGCCTGTCGCTTCCCGGCATGGCGTCCGCCCTGGCCGACCTGACGACGCAGCTCGACGTGAGGCCGGTCGTGGCGGTCGGCCATTCGGCGGGCGCCGCGATCCTGGCCCGGACCTGCCTCGACGCGCGGCTATCGCCGAGGCTGCTGGTGGCGCTGAACGGCGCCCTCAAGCCGTTCCCAGGTCTTGCCTCGATCCTGTTCCCAAGCATGGCGCGGATGCTGTTCCTCAATCGGATGACGCCGAAGATCTTCGCCTGGACGGCGGACCGCGCCGCGGTGCAGCGGCTGATCCAGGGCACCGGCTCGCGCATCGACCCCGTCGGGCTCGACCTCTATCGCCGCCTGTTCCGGAAGCCCGCCCACGTCGCCGGAGCGCTCGGCATGATGGCGAACTGGAACCTCGACGCCCTTGACCGCGCGCTGCCGCGGCTCGGCGTCCGCACGCTGCTCGTCGTCGGCTCCGACGACAAGGCGATCGCGCCCGACACCGCCTTCGCGGTGCGCGACCGCCTGCCCGATGCCCGCGTCGAGCTGATGCGCGGCCTCGGCCACCTCGCGCACGAGGAAGCGCCCGAGCGCGTCACTGCGGCGATCCTCGCGGAGTTCGACGCCCTGACCGCAGCCGAGGCGCCGCGGTCCGCCCGAGCCTCAGAAAGGCCCTTGCCTGAGGTCGGCAATCGACCTTAGTGTCAAACCATGTTGACACTCGATGCGTCGGTACCGTTGACACATGCGGATCGCCGGCCCCACGCCGTCGTCGTGGGCAGCGGTTTCGGCGGGCTCGCCGCCGCGATCCGCCTCGGTGCCCGCGGCTACCGGGTCACGGTGCTGGAACGGCTCGACAAGCCGGGCGGGCGGGCCCGCGTCCACCGGCAGGACGGCTTCACCTTCGACGCCGGCCCGACCATCGTTACCGCGCCGTTCCTGTTCGAGGAACTGTGGACGCTGTGCGGGCGGCGCATGGCGGACGACGTCACCCTGGTGCCGATGCGGCCCTACTACCGCATCCGGTTCGACGACGGCGCCACCTTCGACTATTCCGGCGACCTGGCCGCCATGCGGGCGGAGGTCGCCAAGTTCTCGCCCGCCGACGTCGCCGGCTACGAGCGCTTCATGGCGCAGAGCGAGGCCATCTTCCGCGTCGGCTTCGAAGAGCTCGGCCACGTGCCCTTCGGCCGCATCCGGGACATGCTGCGGATCGCGCCGGACCTCGTGCGGCTCGGCGGCCACCGCAGCGTCTACGACGTGGTGGCGAAGTACATCCGCGACGAGCGCCTGCGGACCATCTTCAGCTTCCACCCGCTGCTGATCGGCGGCAGCCCGTTCCGGGCGAGCGCGATCTACTGCCTGATCGCCCATCTCGAGCGGCGCTGGGGCGTGCACTTCGCCATGGGCGGCACCGGCCGCCTCGTCAACGGCCTCGTCGGCCTGATCGCGGGGCAGGGGGGCGCCCTGCACTGCGACGCGGAGGTCGCCGAGATCACCGTCGCCCGCGGCGCGGCCACCGGCGTGCGCCTGGCCGACGGCACGACGATCGCCGCCGACATCGTCGTCTCGAACGCCGATTCCGCCCACACCTACCGCAATCTGATCCCGGCATCCGCCAGACGGCGCTGGACCGATCGCAAGGTCGACAAGGCCCATTCCTCCATGGGCCTGTTCGTCTGGTACTTCGGAACGAAGCGGAAATATCCGGACGTCGCCCACCACACCATCCTGATGGGGCCGCGCTACCGCGCGCTGATCGACGACATCTTCCGCAGGAAGCACCTCGCCGACGACTTCTCGCTCTATCTCCACCGGCCGACCGAGACCGACCCGATGCTGGCGCCGCCGGGATGCGACGCGTTCTACGTGCTCTCGCCGGTGCCGAACCTCGCCGGCGGCCAGGATTGGGCGGCGCTCGCCGAGCCCTACCGCCGGCTCATCGAGGCGTCCCTTGAGGCGACCGTGCTGCCGGGCCTCTCGGCCGAGCTCGTCACCTCGAAGGTGACGACGCCGCAGGATTTCCGCGACGATTTCCTGAGCTTCCGCGGCTCCGGCTTCGGGCTGGAGCCGGTGCTGACGCAGTCGGCGTGGTTCCGTCCGCACAACGCCTCGGAAGACGTGCGCAACCTGTTCCTCGTCGGCGCCGGAACCCATCCCGGCGCCGGCCTGCCCGGCGTCCTGTCCACGGCCCGCGTCCTCGATACGGTGGTTCCCGATGCGCGCGTCTTCGCCTGAGTCGCTTCCGGCCGCGTTCCTGGCCGCCCTGCGCCCGGCCTCGTCGCACGCGTCGGAGGCCGACCACGCCGCCTGCCGCGCCGCGATCCGGGCGGGGTCGCGCAGCTTCTACGCCGCCGCACACCTGCTGCCGCCGCGCGTCCGGCGCGCGGCTTACGGGCTCTACGCCTTCTGCCGGTTGTCGGACGATCTCGTCGACGACGCGGAGGCCGGCGCGGCGCCCGGGGCGGTGCTTCGGCTCGATGCGCGGCTCGCGCGCATCCATGCCGGCCACCCCGCCGACCATGCCGCCGACCGGGCGCTCGCCGACGTCGTCGCCGACCACGCGATCCCGCAGGCGCTGCCGGCGGCGTTGCTCGAAGGCCTCGCCTGGGACTCCGAAGGGCGGCGCTACGCGACCTTGAGCGCGCTCTGCGCCTACGCCGCCCGCGTCGCGGCCTCCGTCGGCGCGACGATGACGCTGATCATGGGCGTGCGCGATGCCGACGTGCTGGCGCGGGCCTGCGACCTCGGCGTGGCGATGCAGCTCACCAACATCGCCCGCGACGTCGGCGAGGATGCGCGGGCCGGCCGCCTCTACCTGCCGCTCGACTGGCTCGATGAGGCCGGCATCGATCCGGACGCGTTCCTGGCCGAGCCGGTCGCGACGGACGCGCTGCGCGACGTGGTCGCCCGGCTGCTCGCCGCCGCGGACGTGCTCTACGCCCGCTCGGAGGCCGGCATCGGCGGCCTGCCGCTCGCCTGCCGTCCGGCGATTCGGGCCGCGCGCCTGATCTATGCCGAGATCGGTACGGAGATCGTCCGGAACGGGTTCGACAGCGTCACCCGGCGCGCCCGCGTCGGGGCGGGGCGAAAGCTGCAGCTGCTCGCCCGCGCCGCGCTGCCGCTCGGTGGCGGCACCGAGCGCGACGCGCCGAGCCTGCCCGAGACCGCCTACCTCATCGAGGCCGTGCCGACGCGCACGCCCTTGGCCCGCCCCTGGTGGGACATCCCGGGCCAGGCGGTGCGGGTGCTCGAGATGATTGAGGCGTTGCGCGAGCGTGAGGCGACGGGGCGCGAGCCGGCGTGAGCGACCCGCTCTTCGCCGCCTTCGACATCGGGCTGGTCTTCGCGCTCGCCCTCGGGCTGGCGATCTGGCAGCTCGTCGCGCTCAGGCGCGGCATCCGGCGGGACCGCGCGGCGGCGAAGGTGGACCGCGGAGAGTAGCATCACCGACGGTTATTCCATCCGCGCTTTCCCTCCCCCCTCTGCGGGGGGAGGGAAGAGGCGCAAACCACACCGCCCCGGTTCACGCCATCGACGTCAGGATGCCCGGCCGGCGGCCGTTCCGCCGAGGTGGAACACCCGGTGGGGCACCAGCTCGCCGCGCTCGACGTCGCCCACCGCGACGAGGATGCCGCCGCAGGTCGCGAAGATCTTGCCCTCGACCGGCGCGTCGCGGCCGCGCAGGATCACCGACTGGCCGCGCATCAGGCGCATCGCCATGTCGCGCGAGACCGAGACGGAGGGGATCGCGTCGAGAGCGGTCTCGACCGGCATCAGGTGGGCGAGGCTGCCCTCGGGCCCGGCGGCGTCAAGCCCGGCGACGTTGCAGGAATCGGCCTCCGCGAACGGCCCGACCCGGGTGCGGCGCAGAGCCGAGACGTGGCCGCGGCAGCCGAGCATGCGCCCGAGGTCGCGCGCGAGCGCCCGCACGTAGGTGCCCTTGCCGCACTCGGCCTCGATCACCGTGCGGTCGGTCTCGTGCTCGACCACCGCGAGGCGATCGATCTGGACGGGACGCGCCACCAGCTCGACCACCTCGCCGTCGCGGGCGAGGTCGTAGGCGCGCTCGCCCTGGATCTTGATCGCCGAGTAGCGCGGCGGCACCTGCTCGATCGCGCCGACGAAGCTCGGCAGGGCGGCCTCGACCGCCGCGCGGGTCGGGCGGTCCTCGCTCGTCGCCACCGGGCGGCCCTCGGCGTCGTCGGTGTCGGTCTCGATGCCCCAGCTCACGGTGAAGCGGTAGGCCTTGCGGCCGTCCATCACGAAGGGGACGGTCTTGGTGGCCTCGCCGAGCGCGATCGGCAGGATCCCGGATGCCAGCGGATCGAGGGTGCCGGCATGCCCCGCCTTCTTGGCGTTGAAGGCGCGCTTCACCACCGCGACCGCGTGCGTCGAGGTCATGCCGACGCCCTTGTCGAGGATGACCCAGCCCGACACGTCGCGCTTCTTCGGCCGGTCGGGCCGCGGACCGCCGCGGGACGGGCGACGGCCCTCCTCGCTGCGGCGCTCGCCCGAAGACGGCATCTCGGGCGCGGAGACCGGATGCTCGGAGGTCGGGACGTCGTTCATGGAAACCTCGGTCGGCATCATGCTTTTTTACGTCAATCGGCGAAACGGAATCTGGATCGGTGCGCGCCCGCCTGCCGGTGCCGCGCCGCGATGGCGTCTTCGATCGGGTCGGGGCCGACCCTCACGGGCGCCCCCCGCCGACCTCCGCGTCGTCCTCGTCCGGCACTCCCTTGTCGAGGTCGCGCTGGACGCGCTCGTTGCGCAGCAGCGCGTCGATCCGCGCGGCCTCGTCGAACGTGTCGTCGCGCAGGAAGCGCAGCTCGGGGGCGAATTTGAGGTTCACCCGCCGGGCCACCTCCTGCCGGAGCGCCTTGCGGTTGCGCTCGAGCGCGGCGATCACCGGCGCCTCGTCCATGCCGCCGAGCGGCATCACGTAGGCGGTGGCGAGCTTGAGGTCGGGCGACATCCGAACTTCCGGCACGGTCACCACGTGGGTGCCGAGGACCGGATCCTGGATGTCGCCGCGCTGGAGCACCTCGGCCAGCGCGTGGCGCACGAGCTCGGCGACGCGCTGCTGGCGCTGGGTGGGGCCGTTCGGGTTGGGTTTCTGAGCCATTGTCTTCTGCGGTCCGGCACCGGGTCGTCGAGCAGACGAGGCAGGACTGGAGTACGAAAAAAGACGGCCGCGGCAGGAGCCGCGGCCGCCGTGTCGATGCGCTGTCGAACGCGATCAGAGCGTGCGGCGGATCTCTTCGACCCGGTAGCACTCGATGGTGTCGCCGGCGCGCATGTTCTCGAAGTTCTCGAACGCCATGCCGCAATCCTGGCCCGACGTGACTTCCTTCACGTCGTCCTTGAAGCGCTTCAGGGTCGAGAGCTTGCCCTCGTGGATCACCACGCTGTCGCGGATCAGGCGGACATGGGCGCCGCGCTGGACCACGCCGTCGGAGACGCGGCAACCGGCGACCTTGCCGACCTTCGAGACCTCGAAGATCTCCTGGATGAAGGCTTCGCCCAGGCGCTCCTCGCGGAGCGTCGGAGGCAGCATGCCCGACAGGGTCGCTTTGATGTCGTCCACGAGGTCGTAGATGATGTTGTAGTAGCGGATCTCGACGTCGTTGCGCTCGGCGAGCTCCCGCGCTTCCTTGTGGGCGCGGATGTTGAAGCCGATCACCACCGCCTTCGAGGCGGTCGCGAGGGTCACGTCCGACTCGGTGATGCCGCCGACGCCGGCGAGCAGGATCCGGGCCGAGACCTCGTCGTTGCCGAGCTTCTCCAACGCGCCCGAGATCGCCTCGACCGAGCCCTGCACGTCGCCCTTGATGATGACGGGCAGCTCCTTGCGGCCGGCGCCTTCCTTCAGGTCGCGCATCATGTCGACGAGCGAGCGATTGGCGCCGCCGGTGCGGGCGTTCTGGCGCTCGCGCTTCGTCCGGGCACGATACTCCGTGACCTCGCGGGCGCGGGCCTCGCTCGGCACCACGATCACGCGGTCGCCGGCATCCGGCGTGCCGTTGAAGCCGAGGACCTCCACCGGGACCGACGGTCCCGCGTACTGGATGTTCTCGCCCTGGTCGTCGATGAGCGCGCGGACGCGGCCCCATTCGGCCCCGGCGACGACGATGTCGCCGGTGAACAGGGTGCCGCGCTGCACCAGCACGGTCGCGACGGGGCCGCGGCCGCGATCGAGCTTGGCCTCGATGACCGTGCCCTCGCCGTCGCGCTTCTCGTTGGCGCGCAGGTTCATGATCTCGGCCTGCAGCTGCAGGCCCTCGAGCAGATCGGGCAGGCCGTCGCCGGTCTTGGCCGAAACCTCGAACTCCAGCGTCTCGCCGCCCATCGACTCGACCTGGATGTCGTGCTGGAGCAGCTCGGTGCGGACCCGCTGCGGGTTCGCCTCGGGCTTGTCGATCTTGTTGATCGCCAGGATCAGCGGAACGCCCGCCGCCTTGGCGTGCTGGATCGCCTCGATCGTCTGGGGCATCACGCCGTCGTCGGCCGCCACCACGAGCACGACGATGTCCGTCACCTTGGCGCCGCGGGCGCGCATGGAGGTGAAGGCCGCGTGGCCGGGGGTGTCGATGAAGGTGATCATGTCGCCCGACGGCGACGCGACCTGATAGGCGCCGATGTGCTGGGTGATGCCGCCGGCCTCGCCCTCGACCACGTTCTCCTTGCGGATCGCGTCGAGGAGCGACGTCTTGCCGTGGTCGACGTGGCCCATGATCGTGACGACCGGGGGACGGGGATCGAGATCCTCGTCGAGATCCGGCTCGTCGGAGGTCAGGCCCTCTTCCACGTCCGACTCGGCGACGCGGCGCACGGTGTGGCCCATCTCCTCGGCGATGAGCTGCGCCGAATCCGAGTCGATCACGTCGGTGATCTTGTGGATCTCGCCCTGCTTCATCAGCAGGCGGATCACGTCGACCGCCCGCTCCGACATGCGGTTGGCGAGCTCCTGGATCGTGATCGTCTCCGGGATCGTCACCTCACGCGACAGCTTCTCCTTCTGCTCGACCTGCCGGCTTCCGCTCATGCGCTGCTGGCGACGGCGGAAGGAGGCGATCGAGCGGGTGCGCTCGTCCTCGCCGGACGTCGCGGTCGCGATGGTCAGGCGGCCGCGGTTGCGGTCGCCGCCGGGCTGCTTGGGCGTCTTCGGCGGCGTGATGATCTTCAGCGGCATGCCGGGACGGCGGATGACGCGCTTGGTCTCGCTCTCGTCCTCGTTCGCCGCCGGGCGGCCGGCCGGACGCGCAGCGGTTCCTGCGGGCCGTGCCGCGGTGGTCGGGCTCGCGCTCTTCTCGGGCTCGGGCGCCGGGGCGGGGCGCGCCATGAAGTTCAGGTTCTGCGGCTTGCGCACGTCCGCGGTGATGGTCTTGCGCGGCTCGGCCGGGGTCGGACGCGCGGTCAGCGGCGGCCGTGCGGCGGCAGGCGCAGGACGCGCGGCCCCGGTGGCGGGACGCGCCGCCTGCGGAGCGGCAGGCGTCCCAGGACGCGACCTGGGCCTATACCGGCTACGCCGGCTACTCGCGCATCCTCGGCTCCTCCGGCGACAGCCCGCTGGTGCGGCGCCCGTTCGGCAACCCGGACCAGTTCCTGTTCGGCCTGAAGGTCGACTACTCCTTCG
>NZ_JAKSYQ010000094.1:0-14813 GCF_022829665.1 Methylobacterium sp. E-041
GGGAGGCCACGCTCGACATCGGCCCGATCTACATGAAGCTGGTGCTGCACGAGACCGCGCCGAGCTGCGGGCGGGTCAAGGGCGAAGCGGACCCGACCATCGCATTGCCGGACGGCGCGTTCTGACCACGGCCGTCCCTCCCCCCTCCGGGGGGGGCGCTGGCCCGCGATGCGGGTCGGGAGGGGGAAGCCCCGGTCCCGCATAAGGCGCGCCCTGCTGGCGAAGGTCGCTGACGCGCGGCCCACCCTCCCCCGCAGAGGGGGGAGGGACACGAGGGAGCGTCGGACCGCGCAAGCCCTCGCTGTTGCCAAGTGGACAAAGACCCGAGGGAAACGCCATGACCGAGGCCTTCATCTACGACCACGTCCGCACCCCCCGCGGCCGCGGCAAGCCGGACGGGTCGCTGCACGAGGTCACGGCGCTCCGCCTGGCCGAGACGGCGTTGCGCGCGCTCAAGGACCGCAACGGCCTCGACACCCGAAAGGTCGACGACGTGGTGCTCGGCTGCGTCGACCCGGTCGGCGAGGCCGGCGGCGACATCGCCCGCGCCGCGGCGCTGGTCGCCGACTACGGCAACCACGTGCCGGGCGTGCAGATCAACCGCTTCTGCGCCTCGGGCCTCGACGCGATCAACTTCGCCGCCGCCCAGGTCATGGCCGGCCAGCACGACATGACGGTGGGCGGGGGCGTCGAGTCGATGAGCCGCGTCGGCCTCGGCGCCTCGGGCGGCGCCTGGCCGGTCGACCCGGCGATCGCGATCAAGTCCTACTTCATGCCCCAGGGCGTCTCCGCCGACCTGATCGCCACCAAGTACGGGTTCTCGCGCGACGATTGCGACGCCTACGCCGTGCAGTCCCAGACCCGTTCGGGCAGGTCCTGGGCCGACGGCCTGTTCAAGGATTCGGTCGTGCCGGTGCGCGACGTGAACGGCATCACCCTGCTCGACCGCGACGAGCACATGCGGCCCGCGACCGACATGCAGTCGCTCGGGCAGCTGAAGGCCTCGTTCGTGCAGATGGGCCAGATGGGCGGCTTCGACGCGGTGGCGGTCGACGCGCATCCGGACGTCGAGGCGGTCGACCACGTCCACCATGCCGGCAACTCGTCGGGCATCGTCGACGGCGCCGCCGCGGTGCTGATCGGCTCGCGAGAGGCGGGCGTCGCCGCGGGCCTGAAGCCGCGTGCACGAATCCGCGCCTTCGCCAACATCGGCTCCGATCCGGCGCTGATGCTGACAGGCCCGGTCGATGTGACGAGGAAGGTGCTGGCGCGGGCCGGGATGCAGCTCTCCGACATCGACCTGTTCGAGGTCAACGAGGCCTTCGCCGCCGTGGTCCTGCGCTTCCAGCAGGCGTTCGACCTCGATCCGGCCAAGGTCAACGTCAACGGCGGCGCCATCGCCATGGGCCATCCGCTCGGCGCCACCGGCGCGATGATCCTGGGCACCGTGCTCGACGAGCTGGAGCGCACCGGCAAGGAGCGCGCCCTGGTGACCCTGTGCATCGGCGCCGGCATGGGCACGGCGACGATCATCGAGCGGGTCTGACGCGGTCTCGAACCGGCCGGCGCGTTCCCTATTCGGCGCGAACGCTGCTAGAGCCGGCCCCGACCCGTGCCGGGAAACGGCGGGGACGACACGAACCTTTGGGAGAAACGATGACCCGCCTTCTCGCCACCCTGTGCCTGACGACCGCGCTCGCCCTGCCCATCGCCGCCCGCGCGGACGAGGCGGCCGACAAGGTCGCCGAGGCCAAGACGCTCGTCAGCAAGACGCTGATCAAGAACCTGAAGACCGGCTTCGACGCCGCGCTCGAGAAGACCGTCGCTACGATGCCGGACGACAAGTCGGACTCCGTCCGCAAGGAGCTGATGGCCGAGTTCGACAAGCAGAGCGGCATCATGGTCGAGGGCCTGTCGAAGGAATACGCGACCAAGTTCACGCTGGCCGAGCTCAAGCACCTCAACGAGATCTACGAGGACAAGACCTACCTCAAGTTCCAGGCCATCAACGCCGACCCGTCCTCGTCGGTGACGGCGATCTCGCAGGCTTCGGTGACGAAGCTGCTCAACATGCTGGCGATCGCGGCGGCCGGCGACAACACGCCGAAGGCCGGGGCTCCGATGCCTGCGCCGACTCCGGCACCCGCCCCGGCGCCCGCGCCGGCCCCGGCGCGCTGACGTCGGCGGCGGAGCGATCCGGGCATGGCCCCCCAGCCCAGCTCAGGCGGCCTGCGCGGATCGCTCCGACCCGGGAAAGCCCGCCACCTCCGGCAGGCCTTCGAACCGGGGCTTGGCGAAGTGATAGCCCTGAAACAGCGTGATCCCGAGGTCGCGCAGGGCGTCGAACTCGGCTTGCGTCTCGACGCCCTCGGCCAGCACCGAGACGTCGAGGCCGCGCGCGATGGCGACGAGGCCCGCCACGATCGCGCCGCGCCCGGCATCGGCGTCGATGCCGCGCAGCAGGTCCATGTCGATCTTGATCAGGTCGGTGCGGAAGTTCGCCAGCAGGCTCAGCCCGGCATAGCCGGCGCCGAAATCGTCCAGCGCGGTGAGGAAGCCCTGGCGCCGGTACTCGGCGATGATGCGCTTCACGTGCGCGATGTCGCGGAAGCGCTCGTTCTCGGTGAACTCGAACATGATCCGGCGGTGCTCGAAGCCGACCCGGCGCGCGGCCTCGAGCGAGGCGCGGATGCAGGCCGCCGGCTCGTACACGGCGTTGGGCATGAAGTTGATCGACAGGCGCGTCCGGTCGTCCTTCGGGAACAGGCGTCCGGCGAGCTCGATCGCCTTGACCCGGGCGGCCTGGTCGAAGCGGTAGCGCGTCTCGTCGGTCACGCGGTCGAGGATCGAGGCCGCCGACTGTCCTTCCGGCCCGCGGACCAGGGCCTCGTAGCCCCAGACGCGGCCGTCGACCGTGTCCAGGATCGGCTGGAACGCCATGGTGAAGGCGAAGCCGAGTTCCTCGCCGTTGCGGCAGGCCCGGCACTTCCCGGCGGTCGCCTTCCCGTCGGCCGGCGCGGCGTCGGCTGGTCTGGCATCGGCAGGCTCGGCATCGACGATCATGGGCTAGTTTCCGTTGCTCGACCCCCTCAAGCCTTCTGAAGAGCAAGTATCTCCACACTGTTAACGCGCCGGACTACATGCGTTCGGTCATCCGAGGATCAGCGATGAATCTCCAGAACTTTCGCTTCGAGACCGATGCCGACGGCGTCGCCCTGGCCGTCTGGGATTGCCCCGGCCGCTCGATGAACGTCATCACGCAAGCCGTGATCGACGAGATCGAGGCGATCGTCGACGCGGTCGTCGCCGATCCGGCCGTGAAGGGCTGCGTCATCACCTCGGGCAAGGACAACTTCTCGGGCGGCGCCGACCTTACGATGCTGCAGGGCCTCGGGCTCGAATACGAGAAGCTCAAGCGCGAGCAGGGCGAGGAGCCCGCCATGCGCCACTTCTTCGAGGCGTCGCGCCGGCTCTCGCTGGTGTTCCGCAAGCTCGAGACCTCCGGCAAGCCCTTCGCGGCGGCGGTGAGCGGGCTCTGCCTCGGCGGCGCGTTCGAGCTGGCGCTGTCCTGCCATCACCGCGTGGTCTCGGACGACCCGAAGACCCGGGTCGGCCTGCCCGAGATCAAGGTCGGGCTGTTTCCCGGCGGCGGCGGCACCCAGCGCGTGGCGCGGCTGATGCAGACCGGCGACGCCCTGCAGATGCTGTTCAAGGGCGAGCAGATCCGCCCGGCGATGGCCAGGAGCATGGGCCTCGTCCACGAGGTCGCGGGCAAGGACGAGATCGTGGCCAAGGCCAAGGCCTGGATCCTCGCCGGCGGCTCGGCGGTGGCGCCCTGGGACGTGCCGAAGTTCAAGGCCCCGTCGGGCAAGGTCTATTCGCCGGCCGGCATGATGATCTGGCCCCCGGCCAACGCGATCTACCGGCGCGAGACGCACGACAACTACCCGGCGGCGAAGGCGATCCTGGCCTCGGTCTACGAGGGCCTGCAGCTGCCGATGGACCTCGGCCTCAAGGTCGAGAGCCGCTACTTCGCGATGATCCTGCGCACCAAGGAGGCGGCGGCGATGATCCGCACGCTGTTCATCTCGATGGGCGAGCTGAACAAGGGCGCGCGCCGCCCGAAGGACGTGCCCGCCACCAGCCTGCGCAAGGTCGGCGTGGTCGGCGCCGGCTTCATGGGCGCCGGCGTCGCCTACGTCACCGCCAATGCCGGCCTCGAGGTGGTGCTCGTCGACCAGTCGACCGAGGCGGCCGAGAAGGGCAAGGCCTACGCCCACGCGCTGATCACCGGGCAGATCAACAAGGGTCGCGCCAAGACCGCCGACCGCGACGCGCTGCTCGCCCGCATCCAGGCGTCGGCCGACTACGCGGATCTCGCCGATTGCGACCTCGTCATCGAGGCGGTGTTCGAGGACCCGAAGGTGAAGGCCGAGGTGATCGCCAAGGTCGAGGCGGTGATCGGCCCCGACACGATCTTCGCCTCCAACACCTCGACGCTGCCGATCTCCGGCCTCGCCAAGGCGTCCTCGCGCCCGGAAGCCTTCGTCGGCATCCACTTCTTCTCGCCGGTCGAGAAGATGATGCTCGTCGAGATCATCAAGGGCGAGGCCACAGGCGACCGGGCGCTCGCCACCGCGCTGGACTACGTCCGCACGGTGAAGAAGACGCCGATCGTCGTGAACGACGCCCGTGGCTTCTTCGCCAACCGCTGCGTCGGCGCCTACATCCTGGAAGGGCACAAGATGCTCAACGAGGGCGTGCCGCCCGCGATGATCGAGAACGCCGGCAAGATGGCCGGCATGCCGGTCGGCCCGCTCTCGCTCAACGACGAGGTCGCCCTCGACCTCGGCCTGAAGATCGCCAAGGCGACGGAGGCGCAGCTCGGCCCGGACGCGGTCGACCCGGCGCAGAAGGCGCTGCTCGTCGAGCTCGTCGAGAACCAGGGGCGGCTCGGGCGCAAGAACCGGAAGGGCTTCTACGACTACCCGGAGGGCGCCCCGAAGCGCCTGTGGCCCGGGCTGAAGGACCTGCAGCCGACCCACCTCGACCCGGACACCCTCGACATCGCCGAGCTGAAGCACCGGCTCCTCGTGGTTCAGGCGCTGGAGGCCGCGCGCACGGTGGGCGAGGGCGTCATCACCGATCCGCGCGAGGCCGACGTCGGCTCGATCCTCGGCTTCGGCTTCGCCCCGTTCACCGGCGGCGCCCTGTCCTACATCGACTTCATGGGCGCGAAGGACTTCGTCGCCCTGGCCGAGGGGCTTGAGGCCAAGCACGGCCCGCGCTTCGCGGTGCCCGACAACCTGCGCGCCATGGCCGAGAGCGGCGGCACGTTCTACGGCGAGGCGGCGAAGAAGGCGGCGTGATCGCCCTTTCCCTCCCCCACTTCAGGGGGAGGGAGCTCACGGCATCGTGGGCGTTTGGATCCAAGACGGCGTCCCGTCTCACCCCACCGCGGCCAGCCGGCGCCGCAGCACCTCGACGTCGGCGTGGTTGTTCGACAGCAGGTCGGTGATGTCGCCGACGACGAGCGCCTTCACGTGGCGGCAGCGCACTCCGTGGCGGCCGGCCATGCAGGTGCAGCGCAGCATCAAGCCGCTCCTGCGGTCCTCCAGCGAGACCTCGTAGCGGTTGCCGGTGCTGCCGCGCATGGCGAAGCGCAGCGCGTCCGGCTCGGCCGGCTTGAGCGCCCGCAGGATGCGGCCGCTGATCGCGCCGGCGCCCGCCCGCGGGATCGCGGCGCTCCCGTCGATCCGCGTCGCCGGCAGCGACAGCACCCGCGACAGGTCGGGCACGTCCGCGGCCTCCGTCTGCCGGACGGCCGCGAGCGCGATCTCGGCGCAGGCATAGGCGTCCTCGCCGGCGTCGTGGTGCTCGAACCGGATGCCGAGGCGGCGGGCGACCTTGCCGAGGCCGCAGCCCTCCGGGTCCGGGAACACGCGGCGGGCGACCTGCACCGTGCAGAGGTAGCGCAAGGGGGGCGCCGGCAGCCCGCAGGTCTGGAGCGAGGCCCGCAGCACGCCGATGTCGAAGCTCGCGTTGTGGGCGAGGATCAGCCCGCCGGCGAGGTCGGGCAGGAACTCGGCGACCGCCTCGCCGAAATTCGGCTTGTCGCGCACGTCGGCCGGGACGATCCCGTGGACGCGGATGTTGCCGGGCGAGAACCGCAGCTCCGGCGGCCGGATCAGCCGGGACGCGCGCCGGACCACGCGGCCCCCCTCGATCCAGGCGAGCCCGATCGCGCAGGCGCTGTCGCGCCGCTCGTTGGCGGTCTCGAAATCGAGGGCGACGACGGTCATGTACCTGAACGGGACGGCCGCGGGGGTGTCATGACCCAGGTCTATGACCCGCGGACTCGCGCTTCAAGCGCCTGCGACCATCGCGAGCCATTCGTCTTCCGAAACGACGCGCACCCCGTGCTTCTCGGCATCCTTCAGCTTCGAGCCGGCGCCGGGGCCGGCGACGACGAGGTCGGTCTTCGCCGAGACCGAGCCCGAGACCTTCGCCCCGAGACGTTCCGCGGTGGCCTTGGCCTCGTTGCGGGTCATCTTCTCCAGCGTTCCGGTGAAGACCACGGTCTTGCCCGAGAACGCCGCCGTGCGCGCGGCCGCCTCCATCGGCGCCACCGTCACCTCGGCGAGCAGCGCCGAGACCGCGGCGTCGTTGTGCGGCTCGGAGAAGAACGCGATCAGCGAGTCGGTCGCCACCGGGCCGATCTCGCCGTCGTCGGCGAAGACCCGGTAGGCGTCCCCGGGTCGCTGCTCGGCCGCGCGCGCGATCGCCGCCCGGGCGGCGTCCAGGCTGCCGTAATGGGCGATCAGGCTGGCGCGCTGGCTGGTGCTGAACCGGATCCTGCCGGCGTCCGCCGGCGGGGCTTCGCCCTCCTCGGCATCGCCCGCTTCCGCCGGAGGTTCCGCGTCAGCCGAATGTGCCGCTTCGCCCGGCAGGCCGGCCTCGAGCAGCCGGTCGCGGGTGGTCGGCCCGATCCGCGGCACCGCGGAGAGCTCGATCCAGTCCGGCCCGGCCTGCGCGTCGGCCGCCGCCCGCAGCGCCGTCTTCAGCTCCGAAAAGCCCGAGAACCGCTTGGCCAGGGCCTTGGCGGTCGATTCGCCGATGTCGGGGATGCCGAGGGCGAACAGGAAGCGGTTCATCGGCAAGCTGCGGCGCTCGGCGACCGCCGCGAGCAGGTTGTGGATCGCCTTGTCCTCCTCCTCGCCCTTCTTCTTGGTCGGCTTCTTCGGCGCCGGCGCCCCCTCCGCCCGGCGCTCCGCCGACAGGGCCTCGCGCCGCGCGACGATCGCCGCCTTCAGCGGCTCGAATTCGAGGGTGAACAGGTCGGCCGGTTGTTTCACGAGCCCGGCCTCGAACAGCACCTCGATGTAGGTCTGCCCGAAGCCTTCGAGGTCGAAGCCGTTGCGCGAGACGAAGTGCTTCAGCCGCTCGACCCCTTGGGCCGGGCAGATCAGCCCGCCGGTGCAGCGCCGCACCGCGTCGGGCTTTCCGGTGCGCGGGTTGATCTCGCGGACCGCCTTGCTGCCGCAGGCCGGGCAGGTCTCGGGAAAGTCGAAGGGCTTCGCGTCGGCCGGGCGCTTCTCCAGCACCACGTCCATCACCTTCGGGATCACGTCGCCGGCCCGCAGCACCACCACGGTGTCGCCGACGCGGATGTCGCGGCCGTCGCGGATCGGCTCGCCGTCGCCGCCGACGCCCTTGACGTAGCCCTCGTTGTGCAGCGTCGCGTTCGAGACCACGACGCCGCCGACCGTCACCGGGCGTAGGCGCGCGAGCGGGTTGAGTGAGCCGGTGCGGCCGACGTTGATGTCGATGCCCTCGACCACCGTGAACGCCTCCTGCGCCGCGAACTTGTGGGCCAGGGCCCAGCGCGGGCTCCGCGACACGAAGCCGAGCCGCTTCTGCAGGGCGAGGTCGTCGACCTTGTAGACGACGCCGTCGATGTCGTAGCCCAGCGTCGGCCGGTCGGCCTCGATCCGCCGGTAATGCGCGATCATGCCGGCCGCGTCCGTGCAGGTGACGGTCAGCGGGTTCACCGGCAGGCCCCACGCGCGGAACCGGTCCATCACCCCCGATTGCGTTCCCTCGAACGGCGGCACCACCTCGCCCCAGGCGTAGGCGAAGAACTTCAGCGGCCGCGCGGCGGTGATCGACGGATCGAGCTGGCGCAGCGAGCCGGCGGCGGCGTTGCGCGGGTTGGCGAAGAGCGGCTTGCCCGCCGCCGCCTGGCGGGCGTTGATCGCGGCGAAATCCGCGTGCGAGAGGTAGACCTCGCCGCGCACCTCGCAGACCGCCGGCCAGCCGCTGCCGGCGAGCGCCTGGGGGATGTCCTCGACCGTGCGGGCGTTGGCCGTGACGTTCTCGCCGGTCTCCCCGTCGCCGCGGGTGGCGGCGGTGACGAGGCGCCCGTCCTCGTAGCGCAGCGACAGCGAAAGACCGTCGATCTTCGGCTCGGCCGTGAAGGCGAGCGGTTCCTCCGGGCGGTTGAGGAAGCGGCGCACGCGGGCGACGAACTCCTCGACCTCGGCGTCGGCGAAGGCGTTGCCGAGGGAGAGCATCGGCACCGCATGGCGCACCTTGGCGAACTTCTCGGAGGGCTTCGCGCCCACCGACGCGCTGGCGATGCCGGTGCCGGCAAGGTCGGGGACCTGCGCTTCCAGCGTCTCCAGTTCCCGGCGCAGGGCGTCGTAGGCGGCGTCCGAGATCTCGGGCGCGTCCTCCTGGTGGTAGAGCCGGTCGGCCTCGGCGATCTCGGCAGAGAGCGCGGCGTGGCGCGCCCGCGCCGCCTCGGCGGTGAGCGTGTCAGCCTGCGGCGCGACGGATTCGACGCCGGCCGATTTCGGGGCGGCCGATTTCGGGGCGGCAGGCTGGGGCTTCGGCATCGGGCTCAAGACTTCCGCAGGGGGCGATCGGGCTTCTAACCGATTTCCCCCCGGCCGGGATCACTTGGAGACCGGGCCGAAGCGTCGCGATTCACAGCGATCGCGCATCGCCGGGCCGCTGCCGCGGCAGGATCAGGTCCGGGCGCCGGACCAGCGCCGCCGCGCCGACGAGGACCAGCCCGGCAAGGAGGGCGACCCCCGACAGCGGCAGCACCGGCGCCAGCACGCCCGAGGCCGCCCCGCCCGCGACGGAGCCGAGGTTCATCACCGCCATGAACACCTCGAACTGCGTCGCCGCGCCGGCCCGGCCGCGGCTCGCCTGCATCAGCGCCGGCACCAGGGCGACGATCAGCAGGCCGGGCAGGACGTTGGTGAAGCCGAGGATCAGCGGGCCGGCCGATGCGGCGAAGCCGCCCGCGATCAGGCACGCGGTGGCGAACAACGCGGCGGCACTCGCCGCGAACAGGGTGCGCAGGGCCGGCAACGGCCCGGCGCGGTCGCACCACAGGCCGATGCCGAGCGCCCCCAGGGTTCCGCCGGCGAAGGCGAGGCCGGCCTGGAGCCGCGACAGCTCGGCGGCATCCCAGCCCTGCGCCTGGACGAGATCGACCGAGAACGGCAGCTCGAACAGCGCGAGCGCCCCGTCGACCGAGAAGCACAGGGCGACGAGCCGGAGGGCGTTCGGCCGGCGCAGGCCCAGGGCCAGCCGGCGCAGGAACCGCGCGAACGGGACCTTCCGCCCGCCCCCCGCGCTCGGCCGCCGCGCCGGCGAGAGCAGGGCGTCGCCCGGCGCCTCGCGCACCAGCAGGATCGGCAGGCTGGCGAGGATGGCGGTCGCGAGCAGGCAGGCGGTGCTGAACCCGAACCCGTAGGCGGCGAGCAGCCAGCCGAACAGGCCGGCGCCGAGGCTGGTGCCGGCGACGAAGCCGGCCCGCGTGCAGGCGCTCATCCGCCCGAGCTCGCCCGGCGGGACATGGTCCATCACCATCCGGTCGCAGGCGGTGTCGAGCAGGGCGGCGAAGGTGCTGTGCACGAGGAAGACGCCCCCCAGAGCGCCGAGCGCGCGGGCGTCCGGCACCAGCAGCAGCCCGGCGAGCGCCGCGTGGCAGCCGAGGATCGCGAGCACGCTCCAGGCCCGGCGCCGCCCCATCGCGAACCCGCTCGCCCGGTCGACCAGCGGCCCCCACAGGATCGGCTGCACCGTCCAGGGCAGGCCGGCGATGGCGAAGTGGACGCCCACCTCGGCGCTCGACACGCCCTGCGCCGCGAGATGGTTGGCGAGCGCGGTCAGCGAGAACCCGGCGACCAGCCCCTGGTAGAGATAGGTGGCGAAGAACACGCCGTAGCGGGCGCCGCAATCTTGCAGGGTCGGCAGCCGCATGCCGAAGCTTGCGATCGCGACGACGCTTCCGGCTTGCTGGGCCGCCCGCGCCGGTGGATCCTCCGCGCCGCTCATTCCCGAAGGCTCCTCATTGCACGCAGATCCGCCCCGCTCGTCCGGCCTCGACCATACGATAGCGCGCGGCAACGCACGCGCGTTTCTCCCTCCCCCCTCTGCGGGGGAGGGAGGGCCTCGCGTCAGCGAGGGTCGGAAGAGGGGAGCGACCTTACCGGATACGGCGCTCCCCTCTCCCGACCCGCTTCGCGGGCCACCCTCCCCCGCAGAGGGGGGAGGGAAGTACGCGTTGCCGGCTTCGGCGTATGTCTTGTGAACGGTGCCTGGGTCGTCACCGAACCCGGACCCAGCACGGCGATCCGGGTGTGGAGCATCGATCTCGCCCTGTCGGCGCGCCAGCTCGCGCGCTGCGACGCGCGGCTCTCGCCCGACGAGGCTGCCCGGGCGGATCGCTTCCTGCGTGCGGAGGACCGCGACCGTTTTCGCGCGAGCCACGCGGCGCTGCGCCTGATCCTCGCCCCGGCCTTCGGCTTGGGGGGCGACGCGCTCGCCTTTACGGCGGGGCCGGCCGGCAAGCCGGAGCTGGCCGGCGCGCTGGCCGGGAGCCTGCGCTTCAACCTGTCGCATTCGGGCACCCGCGCCCTCGTCGGAGTCTCGCCCACGGCCGCGATCGGCGTCGATGTCGAGGCGGTCCGCCCGATCCCGGACGTCCTGCGCATCGCCCGCGCGCACTTTGCGCCCTGGGAAACCGAGGCGCTGGCGGCCCTGCCGCCGGAGGCGCTCGGTCTCGCCTTCACCGGTCTGTGGACGCGCAAGGAGGCGGTGGTGAAGGCGCTGGGCGCCGGCCTGTCGCTGCCGCTGGACCGCTTCGCCTTGACCCTGCCGCCGGCGCCGCCGCGCCTCGTCGCGATCGCCGGCGACGACCCGGAGGCCTGGAGCCTCCACCACCTCGAACCCGGACCCGGCACGGTCGGCGCCGCGGCGATCCGGGCGCCGGGCGCGGCCATCGCCCGCTGCGCCCTGCCGCCGGATTGGCCGGACCGCCCCCCGCGCTGATCGCCCGCGAAACGCACTGCTCCGCGAGATGCCGCTTGCGGCCCGCCCGGGTGCCGGCTATACCCCCGCTCGCTGGCGAAGCCGCCGGCCTTCGGAGTGTAGCGCAGTCTGGTAGCGCACCACGTTCGGGACGTGGGGGTCGCAGGTTCAAATCCTGCCACTCCGACCAAATTTCCCGAGAGTTCGCAGTCTCCTACTGCTTCCCATCGAACCTGCCATCCGGTCGTGACCCGCTTTTCGCGCGCGGCGCCCGGTCGAAGCCCGGTTCCGCGCGCCGCGTCGAACCGCGCGAGGCTTCAGACGCCGAGGCGGCCGAGGCCCGGCAGCTTGAGGCCGGGACGGCGGATGTCGAGGCCGGCGACCGCGCCGAGGATGTTGACCTCGAGGCCCTCGACCCAGCCGACCGTCAGCCCGAGATAGCCGCCGAGATTGATCCGGAAGCCGGTGCCCGAGGGCGTCGGGCCGGCCCAGCGGCCGTCATAGGGAAAATCCTTGCCGATCGCCGTCGCCGGCAGGCTCGCGCGCATCTCCGGGACAGAGCTCATCACCGCCGCCACGAAGGTGTTCGAGTTCGGCCCGGGCCAGAGGTGGTAGTCGCCGAGCTTCGCGTAGCGGTAGTTGGCGATGGTCTCGCGGATGCGCGGCAGCATCCGCTCCGCCTCGGCGCCGTCGGCGGCGAAGACCAGCTCCGGCGTGCTGCCGAACCAGCGCCCGTCCGGCACGAACCGGTCGACCCAGATCGGCATGCCCCAGGCGGTGTAGTCGAACCGCTTGTAGGCGCGGTCGCCGGCGCCCTTCACCACGATCCAGCTGTGGCTCGCGATGATGCCGCGCCAGCTCACCGTGCGGGCCGAGAACACCCGCACCACGGCCTCGGGGTTTTGGGCGGCCGGCCGGAGCAGCCCGGCGCTCGAGCGGTCGGCGGTGCGCCAGTCGGCGATGTCGTTCCGCAGGTAGTATAGGGCCGCCGACACCGCGATCGGCGCGAGGAACACGATCACGAAGACGAGAAGAGCGATTCGGAGCAAGCGGGTCATGTCCAGGCGGGGCGGGGTGTCTCGGATCTAGGAACCTCGCCGGGCGGTTGGCAGAGCGGTGCGGCGTCATCGCGCCTCGGCCGCCCGTGCCCCGTTGCCCCTCCGTCGGTTGCCCTTCGGCCTAGGATTTTTCGCATGTGGTACCTCTACGGCGTCGTCCTGATCGCGGGCATCGCCAACGCGATCCAGCCGGGCCAGAACGCGGCCCTGGCCAAGGGCTTCTCGCAGCCGCTCACCGCCGGGCTCGTCGTCGGGATCTGCACGGCGACCACCGTTCTCGTCGTCGGGCTCGTCACCGGCCGGCTCGCCTGGCCGTCGTCCGAAGACCTGGCCACCGTCCCGTGGTGGGGATGGTTCGGCGGCGTGTTCGGCGGCGGCATCGTCATCGCGCAGCTGCTCGTCGCGCGCCAGATCGGCGCCGGCGCCTTCCTCGGCCTGCTGGTGACGGCCGGCGTCGTCGCCTCGGTCCTGCTCGATCACTTCGGCTGGGTCGGCTTCGCGGTGCATCCGGCGACGCCGTGGCGGATCCTCGGCGGCGTCCTGATGATCGGGGGGGTCGCCCTCGTCGCCCTGTTCTGAACCGGTGCGCAGGCAGCGGGCGCAGGATCAGCCCGCGTCGTCGCGCGCCTTGCCGCCCGCAAAAGCCTCGCGAAACCCTGGCGTCGCCAGCGCGCTGAGGATGTCGCGCAGGGCCTCGGTGCGCGCCTGCCCGAAAGCCGCCTCGAAGCGCGCCTGGGCGTCCTGCCAGAGCGGGATCGTCTGCTCCAGCTTGGCCGCGCCGAGGTCGGTCAGCGCCACGCGGCGGACGCGGCGGTCGGCCGCGTCCGGGACGAGGCGGAGATAGCCGTCCCGGGCCAGCGGCTTCAGGGTGTGGCCGAGGCCGGACAGGTCCATCACCATCGCCTCGGCGAGCTGCCCCATGGTCGGGCTTCCCATCGCGCGGACGGTGACGAGGAGGCTGTGCTGGGTCGTTCGCAGGCCGCCGGGCGCCAGCACCTCGTCGTAGAGCTGCCCGATGTTTCGGGTCGCCCTGCGCAGCGCCGCGTTGCTGCACCGGCTCCGCGAGGCGATGGCGCAGCCGGTCGTCGCGTCGGTGCGGGCTCGCGTGCCCTTCGCCATCGTTCGCCTCGCGCCCCGGCCGGCTGGCCCGGCTGCCCGCAATTACCGGCATATGCATGCGTATAGCGGGATTCGACTCCGGCCGTCAGTCCCGTCGCGGGATACGGCCGGATGCCGAAGCTTCGGAGCCCGGAAGGGGTCAGCGCGGACGGCGCCCGGCGCCCCCGCCGAAGCGGCGGCCTACATAGGCGATCAGCTTCGGCACGATGAAGGCGGTGAGGAGCTTGCGGATCATGGAATCTGTCCTGTCTCTGGCGGTCAGCGCGCCGGGCGGAGCAGCCAACCGGCGGCGAAGGCCACCGCGGCGAGCGCGAGGAGGGTGGTGGCGCGGTTCTCGTCGGCATAGCCGAGGGCCTGGCGGCCATAGGTCTCGCTGCGGCGGCGTGCGTCGCGCGCGTAGCGGCTGCCGTCGTCGATGAGGCTCTCTCCGCGGCGGCGGGCTTCGCGGGCGAGGTGGGTTCCGTCCTCGATCACGTCCTCGGCCCGGTCGCGGGCGCGGCCGTAGGCGTACTGCGCGCCGCCGGCGACCTGATCGACCGCGCCGCGGACCTGGCGCCCGGCCTCGCCGGTGATGCCGCCGAGGGTGGATTGGGCGCGGCCCTTGAGGTGGCGCTTGGCGCCCCGGTATTCGTCGCGGTTCATGGTCGGCATCCGTCGGTTCGGGTGGAAAGGTGCGGGACGGCATCGGCCGCCGTCCCGCATCGTCGGATCGGCAAGGCGCGCGTCCCTCGGGACGCGGGCTTCGCTCAGAACTTGCTCTTCACCTTGTCGGCCAGGTTCTGGGCGCCGTCCTTGGCGTCGCCGACGGTCTTCTGGGCTTCGCCCTTCAGCTCCTGCGCCTTGCCCTCGGCGACGAGCTTGTCGTTGCCGGTGACGTTGCCGACGCCCTGCTTGACGTTGCCGACGGCCTCGTTGGCCAGGCCCTTGATCTTGTCGGTGGTGCTGCTCATCGAAAACGCTCCTTGTGCGATGTCATGGGAACCGGCCGATCCGACCGGCGGGAGGTCGGCCCCGGCGTGCCGGGGCCGGAGGGGTCAGGCGCGACGGGTGGTGCCGTAGGCCAGCGCCGGGTTGACGGCGCCGAAGCGGCCGCCGAGGAAGCCGGCGAGCGCGCCGAGGATCAGCGCGAGGGCGCCGTAGAACGCGCCCTGCGTGGCCGCGCTGCGGGCGGCCTCGGCCGCGACCTTGGCCTTCTGCTTGGCGTCGGCGACGGCGGCGTCGTACTGCTTCTCGTAGTCCTGGATCTGCGTCTTGGCCTGGTCGGTCGGGATGCCCTGGGCCTTGGCCAGCGCGTCGGCGGCGCGGTTC
>NZ_JAKSYQ010000096.1:0-1046 GCF_022829665.1 Methylobacterium sp. E-041
CCCGGCGATCGCGAACGACGATCTGATGAAGCATCTGGCGAACCCGGCCGAGCAGGTGCTGCAGACGGTCGACTACGCCAACACGCGCTATTCGAAGCTCGACCAGATCAACGCGGGCAACGTCAAGAACCTCCAGGTGGCCTGGACCTTCTCGACGGGCGTTCTGCGCGGCCACGAGGGCTCGCCGCTCGTCGTCGGCAACATGATGTACGTCCACACGCCGTTCCCGAACATCGTCTACGCGCTCGACCTCGACCACGAGGCCAAGATCGTGTGGAAGTACGAGCCCAAGCAGGACCCGTCGGTGATCCCGGTGATGTGCTGCGACACGGTCAACCGCGGCCTGGCCTACTCGGACAACGCGATCATCCTGCACCAGGCCGACACCACGGTGGTGTCGCTCGACGCCAAGACCGGCAAGGTGAACTGGTCGGTGGTGAACGGCGACCCCAAGAAGGGCGAGACCAACACCGCCACGGTCCTGCCGGTGAAGGACAAGATCATCGTCGGCATCTCGGGCGGCGAGTTCGGCGTGCAGTGCCACGTGACCGCCTACGACGCCAAGACCGGCAAGAAGGTCTGGCGCGGCTACTCGATCGGCCCGGACGACCAGATGCTGGTCGACCCGGAGAAGACCACCTACCTCGGCAAGCCGGTGGGCAAGGACTCGTCGACCAAGACCTGGGAAGGCGACCAGTGGAAGACCGGCGGCGGCTGCACCTGGGGCTGGTTCTCCTACGACCCCAAGCTCGACCTGATGTACTACGGCTCGGGCAACCCCTCGACCTGGAACCCCAAGCAGCGTCCGGGCGACAACCGCTGGTCGATGACCATCTGGGCGCGTAACCCCGACACGGGCGTGGCCAAGTGGGTCTACCAGATGACCCCCCACGACGAGTGGGACTACGACGGCATCAACGAGATGATCCTCACGGATCAGAAGGTCGGCGGCAAGGAGACCCCGCTGCTGACCCACTTCGACCGCAACGGCTTCGGCTACACCCTCAACCGCGCCACCGGCGAGCTCCTCGTCGCCGAGAAGTTCG
>NZ_JAKSYQ010000012.1:0-14888 GCF_022829665.1 Methylobacterium sp. E-041
GCTATAACTAGGAAATGCCCGAGTAAAGACCACATAGTTTCCACATTTAAGACGCTGATCCAAGTTATCGCTAGAGTAGTTAGGTTCACATGTTTCATATTTTGGCCGATGAACGACCCAAATATATGAAACATGTGAAAAGTTTCCGGGTTATTATTGAGGTTGTGAGGATTTTTTCGATCAACCGCTTTTTTCGGTAGATCGAAGGCGCGTAACGATTTGTTAGTAATTTGTTCGTCCGGCCGTGATCGGTCCTTCCTGACCGGTGATAATGACGCTTATCGAGGCCGTGAACGGTCACGGACCGCCAGTTTGTGGGGACGGTGATGGCGCTGATCCGGCACTTCGAGCGCAAGGAGATGGAGCGTAACGCGCTCCACGATGAGATCGACGCGACCTACAGCGTGTTCGAGCGTGACGGCCGCGTCCTCCTCCAGATCGACAGCTATGGCCGGGCGGATCGTGAGATGCCTGGCAAGAAGAGCCAGACGCTCCAACTCGATCGTGAAGGAGCTCTCGAACTGTTCGAGATCCTCAAGCGCGAATTCCACCTTGGCTGAGAGCCGCGCGGTGAATGCCTTACCAGTGGCTGGCTCCGAGTCCGCGGTCGGTCCCGCTCGTGACCTCGAAGCCGTCGCTGGGCTCGCCCAGCAGGCCCGCGCCGCCAACACAATCCGCGCATAGGAGGCTGACTGGCGGGATTTCGCGGCTTATTGCACCGATTTGAGTATAATATCGTCCGGCGGAGCAATGGAATCGACTATAAAGCTTACTCTCTTCGTAAATATCCTATTTGGATGCCAGACTGAAGTATCAGATTTTCTATTGCCAATTACATAGACGATGTTGTACCTATGTAAGACATTGAGAAACTTGTCGATAAGTGCCATATCAAGGTCTCCCATCCCCCGATAAAAAGCAGATTTCTTGCGGCCAGATCCGGCTTTATAAAACAATTTCCGCAGCACAATCTTGGCAATTTTGAAACCGTCATCTATATGAAGTGAGAGGATATCAGAATTTGTGGCGTCTATTACCATAGTGTTTTCGATGTGGTCTGCTCGTAGGCCAATTGATGCAAGCTCACGGGATACATCTTGGGAGCAATTCAACCTCTGCACCCTGCAGCGTTCAAATTTCAATTTTGATAGATATGGAATGTCGACAGAAATTTCTAGTTCGTCAAAAATACAATCCTCAAATTTGATTTTGCATAGATCTAGTAACTCCGGACTTATTTCTATCTCGCTTATCAATGCCGAGCTTACAACAATTTCTCTCGAGTTTTTATTTGTAAAAAGCTCAGGATCAATGGAGGCGCATACCAATAGGTCAGCTGCTAAATTGCCAGTGAGTTCTGAGTGATGTGACATTATTTCGTTGAGAGCCAAAAAAACTAAGCTTAAGTGCCCATTTGTTTGTAGAGAAGAATTTACAATTTGAGCAGTAAGGTTGGTTATACCATTACGTGTTCGAGCAAGTGGCCGTATTAATCTAGCTATATCATCAGTCCTGATATATTCTACACTTTTACTGGATAGAGCGACAATTGCATCGCATATTGTTCCAGCTTGCGCAGCCTCGAATATGGCTCTATCTATAAAACCGCGTTCCTCGTTTGCGTGTCCCGCAGTCAAGCCAGGAAACCTCATAAGAACTTGCTGTACAGAGATGTCTGGTTCCATAAGCATGACATCGCGATACGCATCGGCAACATGAAGGCTTGTCACACGGCCTGGATCTGAAATGTTCGTCCGCGCGAATAAAGCTATTCGCTCCAACAGGCGTCGGATCTGTCTGGGCTCTGCGCCCTTCGCAACATTCGTCTCTCGCGCACAAAGTCGATCTAAAAGTATGTTCCATCCATATCCAGGTGATAAAGGATTTAGTAATTTCTCATCATCTGCAAGTTTATCACCAAGCTCAAAATATATATATGACAAGAGGAGCGCTCTTTGCGGCATCCACTCCATTATAATAGGCTTTTTACCCTGAGGATTTATTTTATGATATAATGCTTTTACTTCTTTTTCAAGTAGATCTTGCAATGAAACATGTGAAAAATCACGCGCGTGTAAACATTCTCTCATCTCGTCAAAGCTAGAAAAATAACTTTGTCTACCAGAAACGAATATTGGTGTATTTATTGGTGATTCTTTGACAGCAGCTCGAATTATATGCGCAGAAGCATAGCGTATGTCGCGCGATGATGTGGTAAGTCTTGTGAAGCCAGCTCTGATTAACTCATCAAAACCATCAAGCATGAGTATGCAGCAGTCTGATGTCCATGCCCTGACTAATTTATCTCGCTCAGATCTCAATCCAATCCATTTAGCATGTCTTTCAAGTAAGTCTATGAAGTCGTCGCTTTCGTCGAAAGCCGCCTCACTGAGGTTGATGTAGATAGGAAATCGATAAGTTTTTCCAGCCTCGTATTCTTCCGCTAATCTGTAGAATAGCTCCCGGAAAGTCATACTTTTACCGACCCCGAAGTCGCCGGTTACCACTAATCTTGTCCGTTTTTTAATCGCGATGTCTTTAGTGATACTTTCTAATGTCACCTCAGAGTTATTTTCAAAAGTACGAAATGAAACCTGAACATATTGATTTCTTTCAATGTTAATGGTGTCGTCAATGGGATTTCGTACGCTTCCAAAGGATCTCTTTCTTCTTTCAATGAGATAAGATGAGCTGCAGTTAAATCTGTTTATAAAAGTTGGCAGAGAGCAAGCTTCGATCCAAAGTCCATTTTCTTCAGCTATTTGATGTATTTCTGGCGTTGGATCCTCAGGAAGAACGAAAAATCCCTTAATTTTCTTTTGCTGTAAATCCCCTACCAAGCTTCTTCTCGTAGTTCTAATTTTGCTGATATCTCCCTCAGCTTTCTTCTTTGTTTTAACTATTGTACATTCAATAATTATTAGTTCTTCGCTTGTCTCAATTATTACATCTATCTCGCGTCCATCTATCATTCTGTTCGGATGGACGTGTTCTGCGCCCCAATGTCTTCGGCAAAAATCTACTACGACGCGCTCAAAATCTGTGCCAGCTTGCGACATATCGGCGACCCGGGGAATGATAGATGTCGACTAAGGCTACATCTACATCCCGACAAAGTTTTGTGCAACTTGTGGTTTGGAATTCGTCTTTTGTGGTCGGCTACTCTGATTAAGTGTTTTCAGTGGATGTATGGCCGAATGGAAGTCAAGATCTTATTTTATTCTACGATATATTAAGAAAATACATTGGGATAAATTTTGAAGTATCGGCTCGAACTCGCTGGTTTGCTCGATCGCTTCTCATTGTCGCAGATCCCGCCAGCCCAACCGAAACCGCGTCTGCTGCTCCTCGTCTAGGAACGCGATATCGTAGCGGACTTCGATATCGCCGCGCCGCATGAGGGATACGATCTCCTGCGTGTCGTCCTTCGTAACGATCAGCCATAAGGCACCGCAGAGTAGTAGCTCCGCCCTCTCTCCACGGTGTTGGTTGAGGGCCATATACTGGCTGATGATCCGGCGCGTGAAAACGCGGTGATCGCCCTTACGCGCCGCGAGTTGGTGTCGCCACTCCTCGACCATCTCTTGTATGTCTGCAGGCTCGACCGAGCCGAGCATGGTCGCGTCGCCCAACGTTAGAAGGATGCGCACGTGTCCTGGAGTAGGGGGTACACTCTCCGGGCGAACGTGATCCCAATCAGGATCATGCCCTCGCTTGAAAGCCTCGGCGAGGTGCTGCTCCTTGAGGCCGAGTCGCGGCGCCCATTTCGCGTGGAAACGGTCATAAGCCTCAGCGGGCTTGACGCCGCGCGTCTCACCCGGCCGCGGCAAGCGGCCACCTGAACCCACGGCACCGGTCAAGCCCAACACGCGATCGACCTCTCGCCGGATTGGCTCGTAGGCGAACTTCTCGCCGAGCAAGACGCAGATGGCAGCATCCGGGTCGACGAGCTTGAAGATCTTATCGGTCGGCATATCGGCCAGAGCGTGGTCACCGACCCGAGGGTCGGGAAAGAACGTGCCGGCGTCGTTCTCTAGTAGAAAGCGGTCGAGGCGTTCGTCAAAGTGCTCGAAGGCGTCCCGCAGCCGGCGTTCCCTGAGCGCCGAGGTATCGTCGAGCTCGAATGCCTTACGTAGCTTTTGGCCTCGGGCTTGGGCGTGCTCGCCGCCCTGCCTCGTCGGCCAGAAGAAGCGCGAGAGCGCAGCCGCGTGGGAGAGCGCCTCCTGTACGAGGGAGAATGCCGTGGCGTCCGCGATGCCATCCATAATTGCAGTGTCGAAGCGTGCGAAGATCGCGTGCGTGCGGTCTGCCGCGTAGAGGATGGATTGGAGGTAAAGAACCTCATGAAACGGCTGGATGCCTTCGCACTGGCTTGTGACGAAAGTCGCGCGGGCTCGGATCTCCGCCTTATCAATAGCCATCACAAGCTGCCCAGCGGTGGGTACGGCATGGTGATCTCCTACGCCCCGCCCGCAGGCGGGAGATGGTGCTGTGGCTGACGTTGTAGCTGCGCCCGATCTCAGCGCAGCTCTCCCCGGCCTCACGCCGGGCCAGGGCTTCACGCCGCTGGTGATAGGTGAGCTTCGGTTTCGGGCCCGAGCGCACGCTACGCGTGCCGCAGTCCCTCGCCGGTGCGTGCCCGGATCAGCTCGCGCTCGAACTCGGCGAGGCCGCCCAACACCGTAACCATCAGGCGGCCGTGCGGCGTCGTGGTGTCGGCCCAGGCGTCGGCCAGCGAGCGGAAGCCGGTACCCCGCGCGGTCACTTCCTCAAGCACGATGAGAAGGTCGCGCGTCGAGCGTGCCAGCCGATCAAGGCGGGTGATCACCAGGACACCGCCGACGCCGAGGCGGTCGATCGCCCGCTTTAGGCCGGCGCGGTCGCCGCGGGCGCCACTCGCCGTCTCCTGTACGATCTTAGCGCAGCCGGCGGACGTGAGCTGTTCGGCCTGGGCAGCGAGGCTCTGATGGTCGGTAGAGACGCGGGCGTAACCGTAGATCATCCCTCTACTTGCACGGGAAACCTGCTCGGATAAACCCAGGTGATTACAAGAGCCTAAGGTTTGTGCACATTTCCTGGATATGTCGTGGAGATAGGCCCGCCTTCGATAGGTCAAGGCTATTCAAAGGAACCGAATATGGTATATAACGACTTGCTAATCCAAACGGAGAAAGCAAAAATGAAATATTATTGCGCCGTAGCTTTGGGTCTGGCATTGGTTTTAATGAATCTTTCTTGTAATGCCGGAGTAATCGACGATTTAAATTTCTGCAAAAACGACAAAGACCCACCTGCTTCATTGAAAGCGGTAGCTGCCAAAGGCCCCGATGGAGAAATGAGAGGCATGGCCTCGGCTGCCGATCTATATCAAAGAGCTGTCGGCGCAGCTAAAGCGGGAAAAGATGAGATAGCTATAGATTGGATAGTTTTATGCCAATGGCACAATCCACCTGTTCAAGCTGAAATAAGATTAAATAAAGAACAGGTTTTAGGAATACTTAATAAAGAAAATTATTAATCAATATCAAATATATGAAACAATTAATAAGTTTCTAGTTCCATAGACCGCACTCTGAAGAGTGGTTTTCGTAGAATATAGGTCCGCTACGCAACGTGCCTTTGCAGTAATAAGTATAATGCATCTGACCCGCAAAGTCTTTGTGAGCGTTTTCCCACATCCCCGTACTATCTGGGATCCCTTCGCCAGGCAATAAATCAATCTGAGAGTTCGGATGACCCGCTAAGGCTGCTGCAATCAGCTTATCGCATTCTCCTTTTCGAGTATGGCCCCCTGATAACTCGCCGCTATCTACCGGCCCCCAAGGCACCTCTGAAGACCATTTTTCGACGCCATGCGCCGGGACGCGGCACGATGCATAACAAGCGCCTGCAAACGGAACACTAGCATCAATCCCTGCTTTTACGCCCCACTTATTGATTAAGTTCATCATAAAAGATGATTGGATGAGGCTGTTGTTTCCGCCGCCGAGGGTTCCGCCATGAACAAGAGCTATTATTTTACCATCTTCATTAAAAACTGGACCCCCACTATAACCAGGCTGCAGAAATCCGTCCGCATTGTAAAAACCATTATTATCTTGTAAGTTTGCAATGTTAACTAAGGCTGGTGTTAAACCGTTTTGTGCTGGAAATCCCAATACTATTGCACGATCAAGTACGTTTACGGGTTTAGAAGAGATGGTTACTGCATAACGGCAAGAAGCAGACTGCGGCAACTGCCACAACGCGACATCATTTTTTTCATCTGCCTCTCTCAACTTCATCTGGAAGCGAGTTCCATCTCGTTGGCCAATGATTGCCCACATCTTCTGGGATGGATCAACCTTCAGATGCGCGGCAGTGATAACGTAACCATCATGAGATACGATAAAACCCGTACCACTGTCGATGAACGCGCCATTGCTATCGTTGATTTCCAAGTACACTACAGCTCTAGTATTATTCTGTAAAATATCGTTCGGTGAGGCTGCATAAGATGCACTTGCAATCATCGTCAGGGCAAACGACACGGCACGCAGCATCGAAAACTCCATTTTAGGCGACTTTGAGAAAGGAATTTAATGCAAACGTGCAAGGGACATATTCTTCTCCGACATGTCGATGTGAGTCGAAGGGTTTCGTACTAAATCGCCTTTCGGAAATGATGCTTGAGTGCCCATCCGCAGATTGATTTCCGCCAACGACCATAATCTGATCATTGCCAAGACTGCTCTCAAAAAAAGCGACGTGACCTAAGCCTAAGGTCTTTCCAGACTGCTTGTCATAACAAGTAAATACCACTAAATCACCTTGAGTGGGTGTATTTATTTTAAGAAATTTTCCCGAATTGACAAATGATTGTGAAGAAGCACTATCCGTTCCCTTCTTATTATTCCTTTCGATACACCAATTCGCAAAAGCCGCACACCAGTTGATCATGTCATTCTGTGCTCGAAGGCTTGTAGCACTGAAGAACTCTTTTACAACGGGGTTCCAAGCTGCTGGCGCAGGCCACTGCGAGATGGCTCCCGGATCAGACTGCGAGTATCGATCTATAAAGCTTTTAGCTATCGCATAAGGGGTTGCACCCTTTGGCGTAGAGTCCAGTATGTTTTTGGCTTTTGCCATCTGTTCTGCGTTAGGTTTTCGATACCCATACACTTCTGGATCGTCTAATGTTGACAGCGGCGGTAATGGCAACTGATCAAATTCCGCATCGACGCCAATAGTTTGGCCTGATGGCTGAGCATAAGCCTTCTGACCGATAACGGTCGCACCAAATAAAGGAACGCCAAACGTGAGAGCGCGGCGTGAGAGCATGATTTGGCTCCGCAATCTTAATAAGGCAACCTCATGTTAACATTCGCATCGAGTCGCCGCAATAAGTGGCAATGAATTTTTCTTCCTCGATCAGAGCGACCATAAACGACCGTTTGTGAGACTGTCGTAAGACTGCGTTCGCGCACGGCCGATTAGGCAAGCAAGCTGTCTCAAAATAGGTCTTGAAAAGAGTGTCTCATACCCTCATGCTGATGATGAGAAATGAGACCGCCGCATGCGCATTGGCTATGCCCGCGTATCCACGCTCGATCAGAACCCCGACCTTCAGCTCGAACGCCTGAAAGCGGGAGGCTGCGAGCGTGTTATCGTTGAGAGGGCGTCGGGTGCTCGCGACGATCGACCGGAGCTGGGTCGCCTACTGCGAGATGTACTGCGGAAGGGCGATACGCTCGTCATCTGGAAGCTCGACCGATTGGCTCGCTCTCTCAAGCAGCTCATCGACACGGCCGAGGATTTGAGGGGCCGCGGCATCGGTCTCGTCTCGCTTACCGACGCCATCGACACCGGCTCGCCCGGTGGGATGCTCGTCTTTCACATGCTGGGAGCTATCGCCGAGTTCGAGCGCGCCCTGATCCGCGAGCGCACGTCCGCCGGCTTGATTGAGGCGCGGCGCAAAGGTCGCGTAGGCGGTCGACCGAAGCTGATGGGGCCGAAGGATGTGGCAGCCGCCCGCGCCCTTCTGGCTGACGGAAGTCTTACCTCGAGGGAGGTGGCTGCCCGGTTCGATGTCTCGAAGGCGACGCTCTATCGGCACCTCGGCGCGGAACCCGCCCAGAGGACCTAAACACGGCCTCGGCCGGGTCGAGCCGTAATCCCTTAAACTTGCATAGAGAACCCGCGCCGGGAAAGCGCCGCGCTTCCAGCGGCTTGCAATCCGCAAACAATTCTTAGATCACAAGCAGAGCGAACATTGCTTGTGCAATCCGATATGTAGGTGATAATCCTTTCGCAGTCTAATTTATTTAAAGTTTATACCGGAAATACCAAAGTATAAACTAGAAGTGAATAAAACCATAACTAACCAAAGAAATGGTTCAACCATTACAACCGACGATGAGACCTGTTCAAAAACCGTCTTGTAAACACCAACAAAATTATCTTCCCAATCTCTAGATGAAAAACTATTCGAAAGTCTAGGTATCGTGGCGTATAATCTCTTTAGCTTGTACACGGTATTAATCTCCGTATAGATCCATATCGCGCACAAACTAATAGGGGCAAGTAACCCAATGATCCTGACTTTATTAATAGCCAAATCTTGGATTGGTATGAATAAAACAGACGTAATAAATAAGAAGCACAGTATCCTGTTTACAAATCTATTGTATAAATTACCTTTTTGAACGTTATCCATCTCTTGATATATTAAATCAACAGAGGCATCGTCTTGCTTGAAAGCCATCATAGCCTCCGTTTAAGTTTGACTTTTCATCAGTAGCGAAATCATGATTGATTTTATCACTGCATCGATACGAGATGATCCTTCTTCGTTTTCCACGCATACGCAGTTGTAAGTTGCTATATCTGAAGATGAACCGCCCCATGAGGGACTTTTGAATGAATTTATGACACGTTTGATTTTTGTTGTCTGACTTTTGAGCTGAGTTTCTTTAACCACGTCTGCTTTGTTGAGTATTACGCAGACATGTTGTAGTTTATTCTTCAGTCTATTCGAATTTGAACATAGAGAATTTAGCTCCTCAAGCATTGCTGATAAATATTGCGTCCCATAATCGTCGTCATTTGAGGCCCAATTTCGAGAAACGTCTAGAAATATCATCAAAATATTTGGGGCCTTGTCGAAGACTAGCTTCGCCTGTTCCTTAGGACTATCATGCCCTCTTGTGTCGGTTGCGCGCTTTACGTTGACCGTAAGAGATTTGTCTCGCCCTATAGCAAGATTAAAAGCACGAGTATTTCGCTCTTGTAAGGTTTTTGGCGTTTCTTCGCCAGCAGGAATAAGAACTCCGTGTTCAAGATACAAAACAAAACAAGATTTTCCGGCACGCCTTTCACCTACGACAAGCATAGTTTTGCCAAATAACCTAGTTTTTAACCAGGAAATTCCCGTAGGAGCGACTTTCTTAAAAACTTCCAGTCCAACTTTTACACCTATCGCTGAAGCCTCAGGCATGTAACTTGCTCCAATTCACAATTAATCTACATATTTATCCGTTTTAAGGAAGTAAATGTTATTTACGGTGACTTCCAAATAAATCGCCTTTGCCCCTTTTCATTAAAAGATCTCTGATTGCTTCCATCATAATGTCCTGTGTTGTCATGTCTGCATCAAGCCCCACTAATTTGACCATTCGATAAATCTCCGGCTCTACCCATACTGTGATCCCCCGAGCGCCTTGTCGTGTAGTCGGCCTCTTGGTTCTTGTGATATCAGGTGTGGAAGCTGGCGCTCTAGGCGCAGCGGCTTGGCCTGTCGGCTCCGGTTCCGACACTAGGGAGGACTCATCTATCCGTCCTCTTGATACGTTGTCAGTCACGGCGGCTCTGAGGCTGAAGCGGGGGGCTGCACTCATTAGGCTGCCTCGACGGTTGCGGGTTGCGGAAGAGCGAGATTGATCAAATTAGCGGTCCACCGGAACAGTCCTTCGATCTCGGCGGCTGCCCTTCCAGTGGGCTCGATCTCCTGGGCTGTGCGGCCGGGAATGAAGCCGCGCGCGTAGCTGACACGCTGGTAGACGGCGCCCGGATAGACCGGGATGTCGCGCTCGCGTAGGCCGGCGCGTGCTTCCTCAAGGTCGAACTCGGTTGATGTGTTGCAGGCGTTGAACACGACCCACGATGGCTTGCGCGCGATGGTAGTGAGGTCGTGGGTCTGGCCGATCGCGTCGATGTCGAGGATCGAGGCTCGGCAGGGGATTAGCACGAGGTCGGACGCCTTGCAGGCGACCAGCGCCGGTCGGTCCGCGTGCGGTGCGCTGTCGATGATTAGGAGGTCGAGGCTGCCGGCCGCGGCCTGGGCCTTCACGTGGTCGAGCTGTTCGGCCGAGGTCACCACCGCTTCGGGATGATCCTTGCGGCGCTCCGACCACTTCCAGGCCGAGGATTGCGGGTCGAGGTCGGCGATGGCGACTTGCAGGCCGGCGCGGTGGGCGGCAACTGCGAGGTGCAGGGCCAGCGTCGTCTTCCCAGCTCCGCCTTTCTGGCTGACGAGGGCGAGCGTGCGCATCGTGTTGACCTCCTGACGGACTGACGGTCTGCCATACCATTGCGGCAACAGGTTTACGCTTCATCAAGCAGACGGGCTGTCGGTACAACGCGTCAGGGTGTGGAGTCGTCATGCCGTTGTGGTGTTGACACGTCATCGAGTCAAAATGGCAACGCGTTTTGGTGTTGTGGTGTCACAAGGACCGCGTGCTTTAGGCAGCCGCTTAGCGTGGCGTTGACTTCAGCAGGCGCTCCGGCCGACATGGGGCGTTCCGGCGCCCGCATCCTGCGCGAGTCGGAGATCGGGAGACGCAGCCAGCCGCGCGCTAGACCCTGAAAAGCCAACAGCCCCGTCCCGGCAAGGACGAGGCTGCTGAAAACCTGGGGCCTGTGGGGCCGCTGAACCGCTTCCCACAAGCCATGATCTCCCCTCGGGAGTCAAGCCGGAACGGCAATTCCGGCAACAGGAGAGGCTTGCCCGGACCCTGAAGCGCGGCCCATGAGGGACCGTGATGGATGTTTGCTGACGAGATCCGCCGCCAAGCGGAGGCGGCCCCGCGCGCCGCGTTGCCTGCCTTGGCCGCCGCCCTGTGGCGCGCCTTCGCCGAGGAACAAGTGAGCGAGGCCGAAGCCGAGGCGCTGTCGGCGCTGATCGAGGAACGGAAGGCCATCCCGGCCACAGCTGGACCTGCGCGGCGACCAACCGGCTCGCGGCCGCGGAGCGACGCCTCGATGGCGCGCCGCCGACGCTGGGCGGCGTCCGGGTGGCTGCCGCCCCAACTCGCAACCCGTTTCACCCAGGCGGAGGCTGCCGTGCTCGCCGTGGTGGCAGCCGAGGTGGCGAAGCGGGGCGACTGCCGGCTGTACCACGGCCACGTTGCGGCGCTCGCCGGGGTGGCGCGCTCGACGGTGCGAGCGACCCTGCGGCGCGCGCGCGAATTGGGCGCGATCACCGTCGAGGAGAGGCGAGCCTCTGCGTGGAGGAATTTGGCCAATGTCGTGCGGATCGCGTCCCGCGAGTGGCTGGCCTGGTGCCGATTGGTGCGGCTGCCGGTGGGCCGGGGGGGTGGTGATTTATCCTCAGCACCGACCAGTACTCAGAATCTAGATAAGAGCCATCAGCGGCCAGCGGAAGCCTCGCAAAGGGCTGCCGGAGGGCAGGGTCGGGCGAGGGCAAGGCCACATTCCGATTCCGGGCCGGGTCCGTCGCGGCGAGTGCCATCCATGCGGTAGGCTCATGCACCCGATCGTCATTCCGAACGGCCCGCTGCGCACTCAGTAGCCGTCGAGCACGGCGTACTCGCCGCGCGGGCCGAACCGCGGCGCGCTCAGGTCGATGCGGACGCACAAGCGCGTGCGCCCGTCATCGGACTGGCAGTTCGTCAGCACCGCGCGGCCTGCGCGGCGTTGCCAGTCCTCGGCCCGCGCCTGGAGCGTCGGCAGTGCGACGCGCAGGCGCTCGACTTCGGCGGCGAGGCGGGCGCGTTCCGCCTGACCCCAGAAGGTAGACGCGGCGACGCCGGCAAACTGTGCGCCGGTGGCGCCCAGCACGACGAGGCCCAGAACTGCGGTGAGGCGAAGTGTCAGCCGAGCCGTTGCCTGTCGAACCCCGTGCGTCGCTGCGTCGATCTCACCGCGCGCGTCGTGCAGCGCGGCCACGACCTCGCTGCGCAGCCGGTCGGCCCCGAGCGCGGAGACCGTCGTGTCCAACGACGCGACGCGGTCGGACAGCGTTCCGAAGGCCGGCCCGAGGGCCGACACGTCGAGGGTGAGGGTACGGGGTTTCGCGGCGGCACTCTCGGCCGCCTGCGCGGCCTTGAGCGTGGCTTGTAGGCCTTGTCCGAGCCCATGCACGTCGCGGCGAACGGCCTGCAGGGTCAAGACCAGCTCCGCGACCGGATCGCCGGCTTCCGACACGGCCACCCCCTCACGTCCCATCCGTGGCCTGATCGGGCTCAGCGCGGACCGGTTCGGCCGAGTGAGCCTTCAAGTGCAACTCACCGAGGAGGTCGCCGAGCGCGAACAGGTCGGTGTCGCTCGTATTCTCCTCCTCGATCATCGCGATGAGCGCCAACGCCCCCGCCGGACTCCGCCGGGCTCGGCGGATAGCGAGCGCACCGACGATCACCTTCCGGCGGGTGTCGAGCCTGCGCATCTCGTCCTTGGCACGGGCGGCCTGGGCAAGGGCGGCGGCATAGCGCTGCTCCGGGGTCCTGCGTGGGGGCTTGGGCAGGGGATCTGTGTCGGTCATGGCGTCCTCGTGCTGCGGGAAGAGATTGACGGAGGGATCATGGTTAATGGCGGTTGTGGCATTCGAACAGCGCGGTTATACATTGCCGATGGCAATGTCCGCGGTCCTCAGGGGCTGCGCCCCGCCGGACGGCTTCCCCCCAGGCCAGCGCTGAGGCGCCGGCCACCAAGGGATGCTCCCTTGGAACCTGCCCAGCGTCGTGGCGCTGGACCCCGTTGGATGAGGAGGAGCGGTCGATGGCCCTGTATCGCTTCTCCGTCTCGATGCACGCACGCAGCGCCGGCCGCTCGGCGGTAGCGGCCGCCGCGTACCGGGCGGGTGCGCAGCTGCGCGATCCGCACACCGGCCTGACCCACGACTACCGGCGTCGGCGGGGTGTCCTGGGCACGGAGATCCTCGCTCCGGCCGGGGCGCCGGCCTGGGCAACGCAACGCGCCTCGCTCTGGGCCAAAGCGGAATTGGCCGAGCGCCGTAAGGACGCCCAGACGGCGAGGGAGATCGTGCTTTCCCTCCCGCGCGAGCTGAGCGAGGCGCAGAATACAGCGCTGGTGCGGGACTTTGTCTCGACCGAGCTCGTCGCCGCCCACGGAATGGTGGCGGACGTCGCTTGGCATGCCGCTCACAGTGCGGACGGCCAGGTTAACGTTCACGCCCATCTTTTGATGCCGACCCGGCGGGTCGAGGCAAACGGCTTTGCAGCGAAGAAGGCCCGGGAGTGGAACGCACGTGAACTCGTGGTGCACTGGCGCGAGGCCTGGGCCGCACACGTGAACGCCGCGCTCGCAGCCTCTGGGGTCACAGCGGAGCGGGTCGACCACCGCTCGTTGGCCGTGCGTCGCACGGAGGCGGAAGAGAGAGCGACCGAGGCGCGCGTGCACGGCGATGAGGAGACCGCCCTGGGCTACGAAGCGGACGCACACGAACTCGCCCGGCCGCCCGAGCCCAAGCGGGGGCGGGCCCATCCGCTCGAAGCGCGTGGCGTCATCACCGACCAGGGGGCCCTGGTGCGGGAGATCCGAGACGAGCGGACGCGACGGCGTCAGCTGGCCGAGCGGCTGCGGGCGCTGGTGCAGCGCGCGGCACAGGCGCGGCTGCAGCTCGGCGAACGGTTGCGGCAGGGCCTGACGCCGGCGCTGCTGGCGAGCTTGCGCGAGAGCAATCTCGGCCTCGCCGTGCGGGGACGTCAGCCAGGGCTCGCCTTGGCCGTGGGCGATGGTGAGCAAGCCCTGGCGCGGGAGCGCGAGCAGCGTCGGGAGGGGATCGAGCGGCATCGGATCGAGCAGGGATTGCAGAGGGTGCGCGCCGCGATGCGGCGGGATCGTGGGCGTGGGATCGGCCGCTGAGCGGCCGATCCGCTGGGCGGCTCGCTAGTCCCTGCCGCGGTCGTCCTTCCGAACCGGCTTGCGGGGCTTGGGCTTCTGTTTGGCCTTCGGTGTAAGGTCCGGCGGCACCGGAGCCGGCTCCGGCTGAGGAGCGACGGGGGCAGGCTCGGCCTCCGAGTTCTTTTTTGTACGCGTGTCGGCAATGAGATCGCCGACGGTGCGATCGAAATCCGGTCCGTCGTCGTCCGGCGGATCACCACCACCGTCGCATCGACCTTCCAGGCATCGATCCACGAGACGGCAGATCCGCCGGTACTCCTGTTCCTGCTCGGGGGTGAATGGCTCCCCCCCGCGCTTGATCAAGCGCAAGCGGTCCCAGGTGTCGATGTCTTGGTCTTCGAGGCCGCATTCCCACAATTGGATCCGTACGGATTGCGGGATGGAGACGCCCTCCCTGTAGGCGATCTCGCTCTGCAGAAGGGCATTCTCGCGGAGCGCCTTCCTGGGATCATCGGCTTGATCTCGCCTGATCCGTTCGAGGGCTTCCCGCCCTCGCGGGCTCAGTTCCTTTTCAGCGTCGGCCCCGGTCAGAACGTCACGGTTATCACGGCCGTTGTTTTCGTTTGAAGCGGTCATGTGTTTGGTCCCGTTGGTGAGGGGACCCTTGAGCTATAACTAGGAAATGCCCGAGTAAAGACCACATAGTTTCCACATTTAAGACGCTGATCCAAGTTATCGCTAGAGTAGTTAGGTTCACATGTTTCATATTTTGGCCGATGAACGACCCAAATATATGAAACATGTGAAAA
>NZ_JAKSYQ010000132.1:0-67069 GCF_022829665.1 Methylobacterium sp. E-041
TCGAGCGCGCGGTGCATTACGACGGGCTGTCGGAGGATCTGGCGCGGCGGCTGGAGGCGCGCGCCAAGGAGATCGCGATGGAGGCGCTGACCCAGGCCAACCGCGAGGCCCACGCCGCCTGCGCCACCGATCCCGGCGGCCCCCACCGCTGGAACTTCGGCCTCTACGTCTACGCCGAAGCCGTGCCGCCGCGCGCGGGCGTCCCCCCTGCCGAGGAGGCGTTGCCGGCCACGCCGGAGGCCGGGGCGTGAACCTGTCGGTCGGAACCCTGTCGGTCGCACGATCGCGCGCGGATCGGGGCGGTGTTCGGTCGTCGAGCGACCGGCTCGGACGAGGTGCCCTTCCTCCCCCCTCTGCGGGGGAGCGTGGCCCGCGAGGTTCTTCGCATTCAGACGCCCCGGGACCGCGCGCATGAGCGCTCCGACCCGCCGCCTCGTCCTGCGCCTGCTCGCCGGCGCCGCCCTGGTTCCGGGGCGCGCGCTGCCGCAGGAGGCGCCGCGCGACCAGGGCATCGGCGGCACCGGGGCGCGGCCGACGGACACGCCGGGGGACGGCGACCGCGGCATCGGCGGCACGGGGGTGATCGGCACGATCCGCCGCTTCGGCTCGATCGTCGTCAACGACCTGCGCATCGCCTATCCCGAGGACGTGAGCGTGCGCATCGACGGGGTTGCGGCGCGCGCCGCCGACATGCGGATCGGCCACGTGGTCCACGTCGTCGCCCATGCCGAGGCGGGCGGCCTCGCGACCCGGCGGATCGACGTGACGAGCGAGGTGGTCGGGCCGGTGGAGAGGGTGGCCGAGGGCGCCCTCGTCGTCCTCGGCCAGAGCGTCGCCACGGCCGGCGTCGCCGGGCGCTGGGCGGTCGGCGACCGGGTCGCGGTGTCGGGCCTGCGCCGGCCGGACGGCGTCGTCGTCGCCAGCCTGATCGAGCCCCGGGCCGAGGGCCCCGCCCGCGTCGCGGGCCCGGTCCGGCACGACCGCGACGGCCGCCCGGTGATCGGACGCCTGCGGCTGGAGGGCGCCGACGCGCTGCCCGCCGGCCGGCGCGCCGCGGTCGCTGGCGAGGCGGCGGGCGGCGTGCTCAAGGTGGCCCGCGCGAGCGAGGCGCTGCCGTTCCCGCCGGGGCTGAGCCGGGTCTCGGTGGAGGCCTATATCGGCCGCAGCGGCGGCCGGATGAATCTCGGCTCCGGCCTCGACGTCGCCGGGCCGGCCGGTGCGGCGATCCCGCGCCGCGGCAGCGTCCGCGCCGTGCTGACGACGCGGCCGGCCGCCGACGGGCGCCTCACCGTCGAGGCCCTGCGCCTCGACGAACGCGGCACCGCGCCGGGCCGCAACCCGCTGTTCGAGCGCGCGCCGGACCGGATCGACGGCCGCGGCCTGCCCGGAGGCGGCCCGGACGGACGCTTCGAGCGCGGCGGCCGTGGGTCCGGCGGCGGCGGGCCGGGGGGCGGTGGACCGGGCGGCGGATCTGCGGGCGGCGGGCTCGGCGGCAGCGCCCCAGGCGGCAACGGACCGGGCGGCGGGTTCGGCATCGACACCCGCACGGCCCCGAACGGGTTCGGCGGCGGGCACGGCGGCCCCGGCGGATTCGGGGGCGCGGGCGGGCTCGGCGGCCCGGGCGGTCCCGGCGGCTTCGGCGGGCCGGGGGCCGGCCCCGGCGGGTTCGGCGGGCCGGGCGGGCCGGGCGGCGGCCCCCGACGCTGATGTCGCACGCGCGCCGTCCGGCGCTCGGCGGGCCGCGTGCTTAAGCGATCCTTCACCGCTCCGGCGTCAGTCGAAGAAACGCCTGCAGGTTGGATGCGACGTGCCTGACCCCTTGAACGACCGGCCCCGTTCGGTTCCGAGCCCGTCGGACCTCGACCGCCTGATCCGGCGGGATCAGCTCGCGGCCCTGCGCCTGAGCATGTCGACCGCCATCCCGATCAACATGGCCCTCGGCCTGGTCGGCATGATCGTGGCGATCCATGCCGGGCAGGGCGCCGTCGGCGCGACCTGGTTCGCGGCCTCGACGGCGGCCAACCTGCTGCGCCTCGCCCTGTGCCGCGTGCCCTGCGCCGCGCTGTCGCCGCGGACGGCGCTGTCGGCGGAGGCCGCCGCCCACTCGGTCGACCGGCACCTGCGCCTGGTCTGGATGGCGGCCTGGCTGTCGGGCCTGGTCTGGGCGTTCCTTCCGGCGCTGTGCGCCGGCTGCACCGCGGCGCAGACGGTGTTCTACCTGACGCTGACCTGCGGCACGACCGCCGGCGCCGTCACCTACGGCACCGCCTTCGCCCGCATGCCGATCGGCTTCTTCACCCCGCCGCTGCTCTCGTTCGCCGGATGCCTGCTCGTGGCCGGCGGCTTCGACCGGATCTGCCTCGCCGCGACGGTGCTGCTCTACCTCGCCGCGATGATCCGCGGTGCGTTCCTGTGCGAGGCGGGTTTTCGCGAGGCGAGCCGGCTGAAGAACGAGGCCAGCGCCCTCGCGCAGTCGCGCATGGAGGCCCATGCCAGCGCCAGCGCGCTCGCCCTCGAGATGGCGCGGCGGGCGACCCACGACGACCTCACCGGCCTCCTGAACCGCGCCGGCTTCCAGCAGGATGCCGACGCCGCCTTGCGCGGTGAGGCAGCCTTGCGCGGTGATGGAGCCTTGCGCGGTGAGGCAGCCTTGCGCGACGACGCGGCGGTCGAGCCCGTCGCGCATTGCCTGATGCTGCTCGACCTCGACGGCTTCAAATCCGTCAACGACGTCCACGGCCACACCATGGGCGACCGGGTCCTGGCCGAGGTGGCGCGAAGGATGGCCGCCGCCCTGCCGCCGGGCAGCCTCGCCGCCCGGCTCGGCGGCGACGAGTTCGCCGTGCTCTACGCGCCGGCGCCGGCGGGGATCGCGCAGGACGTGCTCGCCGCCCGCCTGATCGGCGCGGTCGCCGAGCCGTTCGAATCCCTCGACGCCGGCCGGCTCGGCATCAGCATCGGCATCCACCAGGGCGACGCCGGCAGCCTGACGCATCGCCTGAGCTGCGCCGACGAGGCGCTCTACGCGGCCAAGGGCGCCGGCCGGAACCGCGCCCGCCTGTTCGACGAATGCCTGCGCGACCGGATGGAAACGCGGCGCGACAGCGAGCGCGACCTGTCGCAGGCGCTCGCCGAGGGCGTGGTGACGGTGTGCTTCCAGCCGATCTTCGGGCGGGACGGGCGCACGCTGGTGAGCCTGGAGGCGCTGGTGCGCTGGAACCACCCGCGCCACGGCTGGATCCCGCCGGCCGACGTCGTGGCGGCGGCGGCGACGGCCGGCCTCACCGAGTCGCTGCTGCGCGCCATCCTCGAGCAGGCCTGCGCGATGGTGGCGACCCTGTGCCGGCACGGGCTGGAGACGGTCCAGGTCGCGCTCAACGTCTCGCCCCGCGAGATGGCGCAGATCGCCGTCGACGAGATCGTGCTCGGCCGTCTCGCCGCCCTCGGCCTGCCGCCGCGGATGCTGGAGATCGAGATCACCGAGGAGACCGCCCTCGACATCGGCGCGGTGCAGGCCAAGCTCACGGCGCTGGCCGAGGCCGGCATCCGCGTGACGCTGGACGATTTCGGGATCGGCTACTCCTCCCTCGCCTCCCTGCGCCAGCTCCAGGCCCACCGCATCAAGATCGACCGCAGCTTCGTCACCGGGCTGACCGGCTCGGACGACAAGTGCGGGCTGGTCCAGGCCGTGCTCGCGCTCGGGCGCTGGCTCGACATCGAGGTGGTCGCCGAGGGCGTCGAGACCGCCGACGACCTCGCCACGCTGCAGGCGTTCGGCTGCACCCTGTTCCAGGGCTACCATCTCGGCCGGCCGATGTCGGCCGAGGCCGTGGCGGACCTGCTGGCGTCGCAGGCGGGGGCGCGGATGGCCGCGGCCTGAAACCGGCGAAACGCGCCGGCGTCGCCGCGCCCCGCTGACGGCGGCCGCCCGGCATGCAAGATGCCGCCCGGATCGCCGAGCGACGGAGCAGGCCATGACAGCGACGATGACCCAGGCCGAATACTGGAACGGCGCGGTCGGCCAGCGCTGGGCGCGCAGCCAGGGCGTGCTCGATGCGGTGTTCGCGCCGCTGACCGAGGCGCTGCTCGCCGCCGCCGACCTGCGGCCGAGCGACGGGGTGCTCGACGTCGGCTGCGGCTCCGGCGCGACGGCGCTGATGGCGGCCGAGGCGGTGGGCGCGGCCGGCCGGGTCGTCGCCGCCGACCTGTCGGAGCCGCTGCTCGCGGTGGCGCGGGCGCGGCCGGTGCCGGCCGGCGCCGCGCCGATCGACTGGATCGTCGCCGACGCCGAGACGCAGGCGTTCGCGGGGCCGCCCTTCGCGCGGGCGATCTCGCGCTTCGGCGTGATGTTCTTCTCGGATTCGCGCGCGGCCTTCGCCAACCTCCGCCGGGCGCTGGCGCCGCACGGGCGCCTGACCTTCCTGTGCTGGCAGGCGATGGCCGACAACCCGTGGGTCACCGTGCCCCGCGCGGCCGTGCTGCCGCTGGTGCCCGATGCGGGGCCGCCGGACTTCGCCGGCCCCGGGCCGTTCCGCTTCGCCGACGCGGACGCCCTGCGCCGCCTGCTGGCGGAGGCCGGCTTCGGCGCCGTCTCGGTCGCGCCGGTGGTGCGCGACCTCGTGCTCGGGCGCGCCGCGGACGGCTCGGCCCGCGCCGCCGCGGAGGCGGCCGCCGCCGTCGCGGTCGAGCTCGGCCCGGTCTCGCGCCTGCTGCGCGACGCCGAGCCGCCCCTGCGCCGGGCGGCCCTCGCCGCCGTCGCCGCGGCGGTGCTGCCCCATGCGGACGACGGCGCCGTGCGGCTCGCGGCCGGGTGCTGGCTCGTCTCGGCCGGGTGAGGCGCTTTTTCCATCGGCGAAAGCGCGACGCGCCCCTTCCCTCCCCCCGACGGATCTTGGGCTTGCCCGAGATCCGCACCCCGTGTGCCCAAGTCGGGCAGGCCCGACTTGGGCACACGGGGTGCGGGGGAGGGAGCGCGGTGCCTCGAATGGACTGTCGAGCAACGGCACCGGGATATCCCTGGCGGCGCACGCGGTGGAATAGTTCTACGATCTCATTGAAATAGAACTATAATCTGACTTTCTCGCACGTGCGAAAGCGCACGTGAAACCGTTCCGCAGCGCACCATCTCCCGGTCATGGCAGTGACGGCCACGGGGTGCGCGCAGCGACGCGAGACCGGGTCGTCCATCACGACAAGGAACCGACCATGACCAAGCGTCTCGCCTCCCTCGCCTTCGTCCTCGCGCTCGCCGCCCCGGCCTCCGCCTTCGCCCAGGGCTTCGGTTCGCAGGGCTTCGACGCCCCCCGCGTCGACCGCACCGACTCGCGCAGCTTCTTCGGCATGCCGGCCTGGGTCGACTCCGCCCGCGAGGGCGATGCCCTGACCACCGGCTCGATCGGCCCGCGCCTCGGCGACGAGGCCCCGGTGCGCACCGGCCGCGCCCTGTCGCGGACCGGCAGCCTGGCCCGGTAAGCCGCGCTCCGATCGCAGGATCGGACGAACGGGCGGCGGAGCCTCGGCTCCGCCGCCCTTTTTCGTGGGCGCTCCCCTCAGCTGCGGGCGGCGGTGACGGCGAGCTCCGGCTTGTGGTTCAGGGTCTGGAACACGACGCAGTAGCGCTCGGTCAGCTTGAGCAGCTGATCGAGCTTGTCCTGCGGCGCGTCGGTGTCCAGCGCGAAGGCGAGCCGGATCGCGCGGAAGCCCACCGGCGCCGCCTTGTCGACGCCGAGCGTCCCACGGAAGTCGAGGTCGCCCTCCGCGCTCACCGTGCCGGCGCGCAGCGGGATCTCGAGGGCGGTGGCCACCGCCTTCAGCGTCACGCCGGCGCAGGCGACCAGCGCCTCGAGCAGCATGTCGCCCGAGCACAGCTCGGCGCCCGAGCCGCCGGTCGCCGGGTGCAGGCCGGCCACCGCCAGCGCGCGGCCGGTCTCGACCTTGCAGGCGATCGCCGTGTCGTCGAGCGAGCCCTTGGCCCGCAGGGTGATCACCGCGTCGTCCGGGGTGTTGCGGTACTGGTCCTTCAGCGGGGCCTGAAGCGCGCGAAGCGTGGTGGCGTCCATCGTCGTCTCCTCCATCGTGGGTCTTGATCGGTCGCCGTTAGCGGGAACCGCACCGCGGCTCAACCGGCGCCGCCCGCTACCACCAGTTCCCGGCGGGCGCCGCGGCGACCTGGGCCTCGGCCGGGCGCAGCGAGCGGTCCAGGGCCGCCAGGATCGCGCGGGTCGAGGCCTCGCTCTGCGGCGAGGCGGGATCGCGCGGGCGGGCGATGCCGAGCCGCACCGTCTCGTCGAGGCGGCCGGGCTTCGGCCGCATCACCACGGCGCGGTCGGCGAGCGCCACCGCCTCGCCGACGTCGTGGGTGACGATGAGGATCGTCGGGCGGGTCTCGGCCCAGAGCGCGAGCAGGTGCCCGTGCAGGTCCTTGCGAGTGAAGGCGTCGAGCGCCGAGAACGGCTCGTCGAGGAGCAGCACCCGCGGGCGCGCCACGAAGGCGCGGGCGATCGAGACCCGCTGCTGCTGCCCGCCCGACAGGTCGCGCGGCCAGCGCGCGGCGTGCTCGGACAGCCCGACCCGCTCGAGCGCGTGGGCGACGCGGGCGCGGCGCTCGGGCCTGCGGACGCCGTCGAGGCCGAAGCCGACATTGTCGGCCACCGTGAGCCAGGGCAGCAGGCGCGGCTCCTGGAACACCAGGCCCACGCCGGGATGCGGCGCGGCGATGGCCTCGCCGTCAAGCGTGATCGTGCCGGCGCTGCCGCGGTCCAGGCCGGCGATCAGCCGGAGCAGGGTGGTCTTGCCGCAGCCCGAGCCGCCGATCAGCGCGACGATCTCGCCGGCCGCCACCGACAGGTCGATGCCCGCGAGCGCCTGCGTGCCGTCGGCATAGGTCTTGGAGAGGCCTTGGATGTCGAGCACGGTGTCCGCCAAGTCCTCTTGTCGCCTGTCGCGTGCATGCCATAGGGCGCGAGGCGCCGCCATGCTACGTCGGCGCCTCGCGCAGGCGCGACCGCGCGAGGCGATGGGGTGGACCCGTGATCAGGCTCGTTCTTTCGGTGCTCCTCGCCCTCGCGGCCCCGGCCGCCGCCGCCGACCTGCGCGAGCGGCCGGACGCCGGCCGCTTCCGCGCGACCTGCGAGGATCTCGGGCGGTTCTGCACCGCGACGGCCTGCGGCCGCGACCAGATCGAGGCGGCGCAGGGCTGCCGCGCCCTGTGCCCGGGCGCGGCGGTGCTCACCGTCGCCCCCGCCGCCTGCCCGCTGCCGGGCGTGGTGCTGCGCCGGAGGGGGTGAGGAGCCGGCCCTTCCCGCCCCCACACGATCGCGTCACGCCGGGAACGGCCGTGGCGGTCGCCGGTTGACGTGCGATCGAATGCCGCGACGCACCATCGCGTCGCAGAACCGGACGACGCCGATGCCCGAATCGAGCCATGACGCGCCCCTCAAGGACGAGGCCGCCTGCGGCACCAAGCCGGCGCCGCCCTGCACGCTGGTGATCTTCGGCGCCGCCGGCGACCTGACCAAGCGCCTGCTGATGCCTTCGCTCTACAACCTCGCCGGCGCCGGCCTGCTCGATCCCGGCTTCGCCATCCTCGGCGTCGACCACAACGACGGCAGCGACGAGGGCCTGCGCACCGAGCTCACCACCTCGATGGAGACCCTGAGCAAGGACCCCGGCTCCGAGTTCCACGCCGACCGGATCGACCCGAAGAGCTGGGGCTTCATCCGCGACCGCATCCACTTCCTCAAGGGCGACTTCGAGGATGCCAAGACCTTCGAGGCCCTGAAGGGCAAGGTCTCGGGCAACGTGGTGTTCTACCTCGCGGTGGCGCCGCGCTTCTTCGGCACCCTGGTCGACGGGCTGGGCCAGGCCGGGCTGCTGAAGCAGGCGGACGACGCCTTCCGCCGGGTGGTGATCGAGAAGCCGTTCGGCTCCGACCTCGCCTCGGCGCAGGCGCTCAACGCGCGGATCCTGAAGCAGGGCGACGAGAGCCAGTTCTACCGGATCGACCACTTCCTGGGGAAGGAGACGGTGCAGTCGATCATGGCTCTGCGCTTCGCCAACGGCATGCTGGAGCCGGTCTGGCGGCGCGAATACGTCGACAGCATCCAGATCACCGCCGGCGAGACCGTCGGCGTCGAGGAGCGCGGCGGGTTCTACGAGCCCACCGGCGCGCTGCGGGACATGGTGCCCAACCACATGTTCCAGCTGCTGTGCATGGTGGCGATGGAGCCGCCGAACTCGTTCAAGGCCGAGGACGTGCGCGGCGAGAAGGCCAAGCTCGCTCAGGCCGTGAAGCCGATCCAGCCCGACCACGCCGTGCGCGGCCAGTACACGGCCGGCACGCTCGATGGGAAGCCGGTCGTCGGCTACCGGGAAGAGCCGCACGTGGCCGAGGATTCGACCACCGAGACCTACGTCGCCCTGAAGCTCGAGGTCGACAACTGGCGCTGGGCCGGGGTGCCGTTCTACGTCCGCACCGGCAAGCGCATGACCGGGCGCCGCACCGAGATCGCGATCCTGTTCAAGCCGGCGCCGTTTCAGCTGTTCTCCGACACGCCGGTGGCCGAGCTCAGCCCCAACGTGATGCGGATCACCATCGACCCCGACCACGGCGCCGGGACCGAGCTGAACGTCAAGGTGCCCGGGCCGCAGATGCAGATCGGCCGGGTGACGATGGGGTTCAAGTACGCCGACTTCTTCCAGAACCAGCCCAACGTCGGCTACGAGACCCTGCTCTACGATTGCATGACCGGCGACGCGACGCTGTTCCAGCGCGCCGACAACATCGAGGCCGGCTGGGCCGCGGTCGAGCCGCTGCTGCAGGCCTGGAAGACCGCCCCGGTGGAGGACTACGCGGCCGGCACCCCCGGCCCGAAGGCCGCCGACGACCTCCTGGCCCGCGACGGCCGCCACTGGCTCGGCCTCGACGGCAAGACCGACTGAGGCAGGACCGACCGAGGCAAGACCGATCGAGCCTCGAGACAGGCCCGTCGGGCCGGACGCATCGCGGGAACGGAGCGGGGACCGGGTCCCGGCCTTTCCCACGCCGTCAATGTTCGTCGCGTCTTGCGCCGTCCTTCTCGGCCTTGACCTCGTCCGCAATCTGCAATCCGGCTTGATAGAGCAGCAGACGGCACGTCATGACCATCTCGGGTGTTCCGACCTCGCGGACGATTTCGTAGAGCCGCAGGCAAGCGTCGACCATGGCCCCGGCGGAGAACCTTTCGTCTGTCGCCATCATGTTGTCTTCAAAGCGATGTTCTCATCTGCCAACTCAGACTTAAGCCGACAACGCCGCCTTACGACCAGAGGTTGCGTATTGCCGTAAAAGCGTTCTGAATGCAGAATACGAGAACGCGTGCGGTCGCATGGCTATTTAAGAGGCGACCGTCGATGTGTGTTGAGCCCGGCCCGGATCGCGGAAAGACCCCCGGTCGCGACGATGTCGGGGAGGGGAACGACAGTCTTCGCCGTCTCGCCGAAGCGCTCGGCGGCACGGTCGCGTCGCTGTTCGGCGAGGCCGCCACGCCGAGCGATCTGGCCGGGTTGCGCGAGCTTCTCGGCCTGTGGAGCGGGCTTGCGAGCGACGCGAGCCGGGCGGACGCGCTGAGGGCGGTCCGCGCCATCGCGAAGGCCGAGGCGCCCTGAGCGTCGGTTCGCAGCGTCGGCGCGGCCGAGCGCGTCACGCGGCGCCCGCCCCGCCCGCGTTCGCCAATCCCGTCGCCATGGCGCGGATCAGCAGATCGAGCTGGTCCCGCACCACCGCGACCGGCAGCACCATCAGGCGCGCGTCGAGGCCGAGCATGACGATGCCGTGCGTCGCCGAGAACAGGCTGCGGGCGAGCAGGACACGCTCGAGGGCCGGGAGGTCCGGGCGCAGCGCCTGCAACGGCGCCTCGATCCGGCGGAACAGGCGGGCCTGCTCGGCGACGTACCCGTCCGGCGGGCGGCGCCCGTCGGCGAGCTGGTGCTGGAACAGGGCGCGCCAGCGCCTGGCGTGGCCTTGCGCGAAGGCGAGATAGGCCTGGCCCAGCCGGACGAGCTCGTCGGCCGCGCCCGCCGCGTCGAACCCGTCGGCCTCCGGCCCGAGCGCCGCCTCGAACAGGCCGAGCGTGCGCAGGTTCACCGCGAGGATCAGCGCGTCGAGATCCGGGAACGCGGTGTAGATCGCGCCGAGCGCGCAGCCGGCATCCGCGGCGAGGTCGCGGGCGCGCAGGGCGCCGAGCCCGTCCGCCGCGATCCGGCGCTCCGCCGCGGCAACGAGCGTGGTGCGAAGCGCTTCCCGGCGAGCCTCCGCCTTCGTCGGCTTGCCGCCGTCGGCCAGCCCAGTCATGCGCCGCCTCGCGGCCCTATTTTGCACGACGTGCAATCGCGCACTTGAACGCTGTTCATGTTCGTGGGAGGTTCCGGATGTGAACGATGTTCATAACGCGGGAGCCCCACCATGCTCAAGTTGCTCAACCTCCTCGCCCGGGGGAAAGTCGCCCGGGCCACCGAAGACCTCCACGACCGCAACGCCCTGCTGATCCTCGACCAGCAGATCCGCGAGACCCGCGCCGCGCTGGAGCGCAGCCGTCGGGCGCTGGCCGTGGCGATCGCCGGCGACCAGGCCGAGGCCCGCCGCGGCGCCGAGATCGACGCCCGGGCGGCCGACCTCGAAGGCCGCGCCGTCGCGGCGCTCGCCGCCGGGCGCGACGACCTCGCGGCGGAGGCGGCGGACGCGATCGCCGAGCTCGAGGCCGAGCGCCGGGCGATCGACGAGGCCCGCACGCGGTTCGCCGCCGAGGTCGCCCGCATCCGCGCCACCGTCGCCGACGCCACCCGCCGGCAGGCGGAGCTGGAACGCGGCCGGCGGGTCGCCGGCGCGACGGAAGCCGTGCGGCGGCTCTCGGCCCAGACCGGCCGCGGCGACACGGCCACCCTGCGCGAGGCCGAGGCGACCCTGGCGCGCCTGCGCGCGCTCCAGGCCGAGGCGACCGACACCGAGGCGGCGCTTGCCGAGGCCGACGGCGCCGACATCGCCGAGCGCCTGGCGCGCGAGGGCTTCGGCCCGCGCACCCGCCCGACCGGCGGCGACGTGCTGGAGCGCCTGCGCCGCAAGGCCGGGCTCGCCCCGGCCGCCTGACCCACCGAGCATCCCATCCCTTTCCCGTCCCGCATCAGGAGCGTGTCATGAACAACGAGACCACCCAGCATTCCGGCGCCTGGGTCACCTTCACCTACGCCGCCTTCCTCGGCTCGGCCGCGATGGTGGCCTGCGGGATCCTGTTCCTGCCGGTGGACATCTGGATCAAGGGCTACCTCGCCATGGGCGTGGTGATGCTGGTCCAGTCCTGCATCACCGCGACCAAGACGGTGCGCGACGTGCATGAGGGCCGCCGCATGGTGAACCGCATCGAGGACGCCAAGACCGAGCGCCTGCTGATGTCGGTCGGCAAGGACTGATCCGCGCAGGGTCCGATCCGGGCAAGGTCCGACCCGAGACAGGACCGACGCCCCCTCGCGGGGCCCTGCCGAAATCCCGGCCGGGCCTCGCCGGACCCGAATTCCCCCGTCCCTTCGCCAGCCGAGACGATCCGATGCCCGAATCCCCGGCGCTCGCCCCCGCTTCGCGCGGGCGCATCCCGATGCCCGTCAAGCTCGCCTACACCGCCTTCGTCGCGGTCCTGGTCCCGACCTACCTGTCCTCTTACGGCCCGACGAACTTCCTGTATTTCTGCGACCAGTCGCTGCTGCTGACCCTGGTCGGGATCTGGCTGGAGAGCCCGCTGCTCGTCGCGATGTGCGCGGTCGGCCTCGTCGCGCCGCAACTGCTGTGGGTGCTCGACTTCCTCGGCACCGCCCTCGGCTGCCCGATCACCGGGATGACCGCCTACATGTTCGATCGGAGCACCGCGCCGTTCCTGCGCGGCCTGTCGGGCTTCCACGGCTGGCTGCCGTTCCTGCTGATCTACCTGGTCGGCCGCCTCGGCTACGATTGCCGCGCCCTGCCGACCTGGACCGCGCTCGCGATCGTCACCCTGCTGGCGTGCTTCTTCCTGATGCCGCCGCCGACGCCGGAGCCGGGCCTGACCCCGGTCAACATCAACTACGTCTGGGGCATGAGCGACCGGGCGGCGCAGACCTGGGTTCCGGCCTGGGCCTGGCTCGCGGGCCTGATCGTCGGCCTGCCGACCCTGCTGTTCCTCCCGACCCACCTCGCCCTGCGCCGCTGGGCGCCGGCGCGCTCGCGACCCGCTGCGGGATGACGGAACGCGCGGAGCCTCTTCCCTCCCCCGCAGAGGGGGGGGAGGGACGGCGGGGGGCCTGTCTTCGTTCGAGGCCCGGGAACGGCGTCGGCGTCCGCTCGGTCGAAGGCGGGGCCTTCGTCCAGAGCGATCCCGTCAGGCGCCGTCGCCGCCCGGCACCAGCGTGATCACCGTCTCCGTCGCGGCGTCGACCGCCGCGCGGGAGTACAGCAGCGGACGGTAGGCGCGCCGGGCCCAGGGCTCGGCATGGTCGGCGTAGTGCGGGCTCGCCGGGTGGCCGGATTGGCCCGGCGCGTTGACGAAGACGCCGGCATCCCAGTCGCCGACGTCGAGCACCATCCGGAACGAGGCGCCGTGCGTCATCCGGAACGTCGCGGGGTCGTACTCGGCGTGCATCACGCAAGGCCCCGCCCCCGGCATCGGCAGGGGGCCGACATCGTGGCCGGTGAAGCCGCGCGGGCCGAGCGGGTGCGCGAACAGCGCGTGGTGCAGGCGGCCCCAGGCCCAGGCCGCGGGATCGGGGCCGAGGCGGGCCGCACAGTCCCGCCAGGCCGCCGCCAGGGTGCGTTCGACCAGCGCGTCGCGGGCGGCGCGGTCGAGCGGCGGGCGCGGCGTCTCCAGGCGGTCGAGCAGGGCCGGCAGGTCGCCCGGCGGCAGCAGGCGCCGGGTCTCCGGATCGGGCACGAGGGCGTGCAGCAGGGCCGGGCGCAGGTGGTGCACCCAGAACACCTCCACCAGCGCGGCCGAGGCCGAGCCCTCGTGCAGGTGCCCGTCGAAGGTCTCGAGCAGGGCGATCGCCCGGCGGGCCTCCGCGTCGGCGGGCGCGGCCAGCGTCGCGGCGAGGTGCGCCAGCCGCAGCGCCGGCTCGGAGACGTCGTCGCCCTGGAGCCGCTGCGAATCGGCCGGCGCGTGCTGCGGCTGGTGCGCCAGCACCGTGCGGATGCGCCGGGCGCGCCACGGCTCGTGCCACTCGAAGCCGAGCTTCCGCGCCTCAGCCGGGTACTCCTCCGGCAGGTTCATCTCGTTGGCCGAGTAGACGAAGCCGGCGCCCGGATCGATCCGGCTCGGCAGGTCTCCCCCGTCGTGGAACCCGGCCCAGGCGTATCGGCCGTCGCCCGGCACCGGCAGCAGGCCGTCCCAGTTCGGGCGGATCGGCGCCTTGCCCGCCGTGAACCACGCGACCCGCCCGGTCACGTCGGCGTAGACCTGGTTGATGGAGGGCGCCGACCAGTGCCGCAGCGCCGCGCCGAAGGCCTCCGGCGTCGCGGCGTCGAGATAGGCCAGGCTGCCGAGATAGGCGCCGGCGCCGGGCTCGGACCACACCGTGCGGACGGCGAAGGCCTTGGCGGTGGCGCGGTCCTCGCAGATCACCGGGCCGTGGCGGGTGAAGCCGAGCGTGACCGGCTCGTCGGCCTCGCCGCGGACGGGGATGCGCTCGTGCACCCGCTCGATCGGCGCCCAGCCGCCGTCGAACCGGAACCGGTCCGGGTCGCCGGGGTCGACGTCGAGGACGAACAGGTCCTCCTGGTCGAAGGGGGCGATGGTCAGGCCGAAGGCGGCCTTGCCGTTGTGGCCGATGCTGATGCCGGGGAGCGCCGGCTCGCCGGCGCCGATCACGTCGAGCCCGGGCGCGGTGAGGTGGACGACGTAGCGCAGCGCCGGCAGGGCGTAGGCGCGGTGCGGGTCGCTCGCCAGGATCGGCCGCCCGGTGGCGCTGCGCGACGGCGCGACCGCCCAGGCGTTCGAGCCGTCGCCGGCCGGCTCGGGGTTTTCGGCGATCGTCTCGCGCCCGACGTTCCCGTGCGCGTCGACCCGGGTCCAGGCCCAGGCCGCGTCGCGGGTGGCGGCGAGCCGCGCCGGATCGAACCCAACCGGCGCGGTGGCGAGGCGGACCACGTCGAGCAGGTCGTCCGGCCAGTGCGCCGGCTCGAGATCGCCGAGCGGCATCGTCGCGTGCGGGGGGCTGAGGCCCTTGCGCAGGGCGTCGGTCTCGGCGTCGGCACGCGCCAGCACCTGCGCGCGGGCGACCTCGGAGGCCACGTTGCGCACCAGCGCATGGCTGCGGATGCGGACCACGTCCTCGGGCGCCCACGCCGCCGGGCGCGTCCCGAGGGCGGCGAATTCCGGCGGCAGCAGGTCGGGACGCTCGAGGGTCAGGGCGACGTAGGCGTTCAGCCCGGCGACGAAGGCCTCGACGATGTTCCGAGTGCGCGGATGCCCGTAGGCCGCCCACTCGGCCTCCATGTCGCCGCGGTACAGGAACAGCCGCGCCGCCCGGTCCTGCGCGAGGTAGCCCGGCCCGAAATCGGCGGCGAGCAGCCCGAGGCCGCGCTTGCGCCACAGGTCGAGTTGCCACAGCCGGTCGCGGGCGGCGTTGAACCCCTGCACGCGAAAGACGTCGTCCTGCGACGCGGCGCGGAGATGCGGCACGCCGTGGCGGTCGACGCGGATCTCGGCGGGCGCGGACAGGCCCGGGAGGGTGAAGGTGGTCACGCCCGCGTCCCCTGCCCTGATGCCGCAAGCCGGGACGTCGACGGCAAGGCATCACGCCGAGATCCGCGCGCATCCCCTCGCCCCGCCTGCGGGGAGAGGGCCGCGACGACCTCGTCGTCGCGGCGAGGCGGCAGCCGACGGTGAGGGGGTCTCGACGAAGGAGTCGCGTCCGTTGACGCCCCCTCACCGCCGCTTCGGCTTCGCCACCGCTTCCCGCAGGCACGACAAGGGGCCTGCGGGCCTCTCCCCGCGTGCGGGGAGAGGGGGAGGGAGGGCCTTTCGGGCATCGGCACGCCGGCTGAAGGAGAGGAAACGGACGCGGCGGCTGTCTGTCCGGTCCTCACAGAGCCACCTCGATCAGGAACGGCCCGCGCCGGGCCAGCGCTCCGCGGACCACGTCGATGAAGTCGGCTAAATTCTCCACGCGGCGCGCCTCGACGCCGAAGCCCTTGGCGAGGCTGACCCAGTCGATCGCCGGGTCGTCCAGCGTCAGCATGCCGATCGCCTTCGGGCCGGGATTGGCGGCGCCGACGTTGGCGAGCTCGTGGCGCAGGATGGCGTAGGAGCGGTTCGACCAGATCAGCGTCACCACGTCGAGGCGCTCGCGCGCCTGGGTCCACAGCGCCTGGGCGGTGTAGAGCGCGCTGCCGTCGGCCTGCAGCGCGATCACCTTGCGGCCGGGGCAGGCGATGGCGGCGCCCGTCGCCATCGGGATGCCGAGGCCGATCGCGCCGCCGCCGAGCTGGAGCCAGCTGTGGGGCGCGGCCGCATGGGTCTGCCCGAAGAAGTTGCGGCCGGTGGTGATCGACTCGTCGCAGACGATCGCGCCCTCGGGGATCAGCGCGCCGAGCACCCGGCCGATGGCGGCGTCGGCGAGCGCGCCGGCGGTCGGCAGCTCCGGGCGCGGGCCGGCGGCCGACGACTCGTCCGCCGGCGCGCCGACGGCCTCGGCCAGCCGCTCCAGCGCCTCAATCTGGTCCTCCTCCGGCGTCGCCAGCACGATCGTCTCGGCATCCGGCGCGCTGAGCACGCTCGGCTTGCCGGGATAGGCGAAGAACCCGACCGGCGGCGTCGCGCCGACGAGGATGACGTGGCGGAAGGGCGCCAGGGTCTCGATCGCGGCGTCGATCGGGTAGGGCAGGCGCTCGATCGGCACCGTGCCGGCGCCGCGGTCGATCCGGGCGTTGGCGGCCATGGCCAGCAGCTTGGCGCCGGTCTTCCGCGCGATGCGGGCGGCGATGCGGCGGCCCTCGCCGCGCACCGCCCGGTCGGACAGGTGCAGCACCGCCGGCTCGCCCGAGGCCAGGGCCGCGACGGCGCGCCCCAGCGCATCCGCGCCCGCCCGCGCGCGCTCGGGGATCGCGGGGACGGGCGCGATGCCGGTGCCCGGGTTCCAGGCGGTGTCGGCGGGCAGGATCAGGGTCGCGATCCGCCCCGGGGCGGTCCGCGCCGCGGCGATCGCGTCGGCGCCGTCCGCGGCGATGGCCTCGGCGGTGGTGCCCATGCGCAGCCAGGCCGAGACCGGCCGGGCGAAGCCGGCGATGTCCGAGGTCAGCGGCGCGTCGTGGATGCGGTGGTAGGTGGCGTGCTCGCCGACGATGTTGACGATCGGCGAGCGGGCGCGGCGCGCGTTGTGGAGGTTGGCCAGGCCGTTGGCGAGGCCGGGGCCGAGATGGAGCAGGGTCGAGGCCGGCTTGTCGGCCATGCGGGCGTAGCCGTCGGCGGCCCCCGTCGCGCCGCCCTCGAACAGGAACAGCACGCAGGCCATGCCCTCGACCCGGTCGAGCGCCGCCACGAAATGCATCTCGGAGGTGCCGGGATTGGTGAAGCACACCTCGACGCCGCCCGCGACCAGGGTGCGGACCAGGCTCTCGGCGCCGTTCATCGTCTCTGCCAACGCGCTCATCCCTCATCTGGCGGTCCGGAACCGCAGGCCCCGCCGGGAGCGAAACCTCCGAAGGCGCCATCGTGGTGCCGCGGGATAGGGCGGCGCAAGGCCCGGGCGCAACGCCCAAGACGCCATTGTCCTGCGGCACAACCCAAGATCGTTGGCGCAGGTCTTGCCCGGAGGGACTGTCCCCCTCGCCCGCAGGGGCCTCCCCCCTCGCCCGCAGGGGCTTTCCCGGACCCACGCATGAGAAGCCGCACGATGCTCGGCCGTACCCTGGCTGCCCTCGCCGTCACCACCGCGCTGGCCGCGCCGCCGGCGCTCGCCGAGAGCGTCCTGCGCATCGCGATGACCGCGACCGACATTCCCACCGCCACCGGCATGCCCAACAACGGCTTCGAGGGCATGCGCTTCCTCGGCTACCCGATCTTCGAGGGGCTGGTGCAGTGGGACCTCACCCGCACCGACCGGCCGGCCGGGCTGATGCCGGCGCTCGCCACCGCCTGGGAGCAGTCGGCCGAGGACAAGCGGGTCTGGACCTTCCACCTGCGCGACGGCGTGCGCTTCCACGACGGCGAAGCGTTCGATGCCGACGCGGTGATCTGGAACCTCGACCGCTACTTCAAGAACGACAGCCCGCAATTCGAGGCGCAGGGCGCCGGCATCTCCCGCGCCCGGGTGCCGATCATGGGCAGCTACAAGAAGCTCGACGACAGGACGGTGCAGATCACCACCACGCAGGTGGCCTCGTACTTCCCCTACATGGCGGTGTACCTGCTGTTCACCTCCCCGAAATCGTTCGAGAAGGCCGGGCGCGACTGGGCCAAGGTGCAGGCGGTGCCGGCCGCCGGCACCGGGCCGTTCAAGCTGACCAAGGTGACGCCGCGGGAATCGGCGGATCTCGCCCGCAACGACGGCTACTGGGACAGGTCCCGCCTCGCCAAGGTCGACCGGGTCCGCCTGATGCCGATCCCCGAGGCCAACGCCCGGATCGCCGCGTTGCGGGCCGGCCAGGTCGACTGGATCGAGGTGCCGGCGCCCGACGCGATCCCGTCGCTGAAGGCCGCGGGCTTCGCCGTCACCACCGGCACCTACCCGCATGTCTGGCCGTGGATCTTCAACATCGGCGCGACCAACAGCCCGGTGAAGGACGTGCGCGTGCGCCAGGCCCTGAACTACTGCGTCGACCGCGCGGCGGTGGTCAGCTTCCTCAACGGCACCGCGGAGGCCGCGAGCGGCTGGTTCAACGACGGCAACCCGGATTTCGGCACCCCCAAGAACCGCTACGGCTTCGATCCGAAGCGGGGCAAGGCGCTGCTGGCCGAGGCCGGCTTCACCGCCAGGAACCCGCTCGCGCTGAAGATCATGATCTCGGCCTCAGGCTCGGGCCAGATGTCGCCGATGCCGATGAACGAGTTCCTGCAGGAGAACCTCAAGCAGGCCTGCGACGTCGACGTGTCGTTCAACGTCGTCGAGTGGCAGATCCTGCTGAACTCGAGCCGGGCGCTGCCCGACGCGGCCAGCCTGCAGGGCTCGAACGCCCTCAACGTCTCCTCGCCCACATCCGATGCGGGCGTGATGGTGCGCTACTTCGCGGCCGACCGGTTTCCGCCCAACGGCTTCAACTTCCCGAACTGGACCGACGCGCCCTTCGACAAGGCCCTGAAAACGCTCGCCGAATCGAGCGACCCGGCCGAGATCTCGGCCGCCACCAAGGCCGCGCACGAGCGCCTCGTCGACGACCCGCCCTGGCTCTACGTCGTCCACGACCTCAACCCCCGCGGCATGAGCCCGAAGGTGAAGGGGTTCGTCTCGCCGCAGAGCTGGTTCGTCGACCTGACGCTGGTGAGCCTGCCGTAGCCGCGTCCGACGCTCGACGCCCCGTCGTTCCGGGGCCGCGTGAGCGGCGCCCCGGGACGACGGGATGGCCCCCGACCACGACGACCGGACATTAAAGGGTCCTTCCGGATGACCGACACGACGAACGCCATCGCCGACCTCTCCGCGACCGAGCTCGCAAACAGAATTGCCGGCAAAACGCTGTCGCCGGTCGAGGCCGTGGCGGCGATGCTCGACCGCATCGCCACCCGCGAGCCGAAGCTCCAGGCCTTCACCGAGGTGTTCGCCGACGATGCGCGGCTGGCAGCGGAGGGCGCCGACCGGGCGATCCGCTCCGGCCACGCGGTCGGGCCGCTGCATGGGGTGCCGATCGCGCTGAAGGACCTGATCGACCTCGAGGGCCGCATCACTATGGGCGGCTCGGCCGCCCACCGGGCGCGGCGCGCCGCCCGCACCGCCACCATCGCCCGGCGCCTGATCGCGCAGGGGATGATCGTGCTCGGCAAGACCCACACGGTGGAGTTCGCCTATGGCGGCTGGGGCACCAACCCGCATCTCGGCACCCCGTGGAACCCGTGGGACCTCGCGGTCGCCCGCACGCCCGGCGGATCGAGCAGCGGCACCGGCGTCGCGGTGGCGGCGCGGATGGCGCCCTGGGGCATCGGCACCGATACCGGCGGCTCGGTGCGCCTGCCCGCGGCCTTCTGCGGGCTGACCGGGCTGAAGGTCACCGTCGGCCGGGTCTCGACCCACGGCATCGTCCCGCTCAGCGCGACCCTCGACACCCCCGGCCCGCTCGCCCGCAGCGTCGCCGACGCCGCGCTGCTCTACGCGGCGATCTCCGGCCCCGATCCGCTCGACCCGGCGACCCGCGGCATCCTGCCCGTCGACCCGTTCCCGACCCTGAACCGCGGCGTGCGCGGCCTGCGGCTCGCGCGGATGCCGGAGGCCGAGCGGGACGGCTGCTCGGCCGAGATGCTGGCCGCCTACGACGCCTCCCTCGACGTGCTGTCCGGGCTCGGCGCGGAGATCGTCGACGTCGCGCTGCCGTTCCGCTTCGCCGACCTCGTGGCGATGAGCGGGATCACCAACGCCGAGGCCTACTTCGTCAATGGCGCGCTCGCCGAGGACGCGGCCGCGCCGCTCGGCGACGCGGTGCGCGCGCGCATCCTCGGCGGCCGCACCCTGTCGGCGCAGGAGTACCTCGCGACGCTCGAGCGCCGCGACGCGCTCAAGCGCGACCTCGCGCGCGCCTGGGACGGGATCGACGCGATCCTGACGCCGACCACCGAGACCGCGGCCGTGCCCCTGGCGGAGGTCGACGAGCTGCACCTGCCCTCCCGCTTCACGCGCTTCGCCAACCTGCTCGACCTGTGCGGCCTCAGCCTGCCGAACGGCGTCTCGCGCGGCGGCCTGCCGCTCTCGCTGCAGATCGTCGGCCGCGGCTACGACGAGGCGCTGGCCCTGCGCATCGGGCAGGCGTTCCAGGGCGCGACCGACTGGCACCTGCGGGCGCCGTCCGGGTTCTGAGGGGGCGGCTCTTCCCTCCCCCCTCAAGCGGGAGAGGGAAGAGGTGAGGTCGCGATCGGAAAAGTCGCGGTGCCGTCGTATCCCGTTCAACGTCCGGGCGTTATGGCTTGGGCCTCGCCCGCCCCGGAGGACGGACCCGATGCCGCGTTTCCCGATCGCCCTGGCGCTCCTCGCGCTCCTCGCTCCCGCCGTGCATGCCGAGACCCCGGCCACGGCCGAGCCGTCGGCGCCCTCCGTCGCCGCCGACCCGGTCCGCCCGGACAAGCCGGCGCACAAGCCGTACCTGACCGGCACGGGCGTGCCCGACACCGTCCAGATCCTGCCGGCGCCGCCTGCGAGCCACTCGACCCTGGAGGCGGCCGACCGCGCCGCCTTCAACGCCACGCGGGCGATGAAGGGCACGCCGCGCTGGGAGATGGCCGCCACCGACGTGGCCGAGGGCGCGGCCGCGATCCTCGAGACCTTCGCCTGCGTGCTCGGCACCCGCATCGACCAGGCCCGCGTGCCGGCGGTGATCACCCTGTTCGAGCGCGCGCGCCTCGACATCGCCGCCGGCACCCGCGGTCCGAAGGTGCATTACCGGCGCCTGCGCCCCTTCGTCGGCAACGAGGCGCCGATCTGCGTGCAGCGGACCCAGGCGCTCGCCGACAGCTTCAGCTATCCGTCGGGCCACGCCACCCAGGGCTGGGCCTACGCCCTGATCATGGCCGCGCTGGTGCCCGAGAAGGCCACCGCCATCCTCGCCCGCGGCCGGGCCTACGGCGAGAGCCGCGTGGTCTGCGGCGTGCACTGGCTGAGCGACGTCGCCGCCGGGCGCACCAACGGCTCGGTGATCTTCGCGGCGCTCGTCGGCGACGCCGCGTTCCGGGCCGATCTCGACCGGGCGCGGGCCGAGCTCGCCAAGGTGCTGGCGGGCGAGCGCAAGCCCCCGGATCAGGCCTTCTGCAGCCGCGAGGCCGACGCCCTGAAAAGCCCCGGCCTCGAGTTCTAGACGACCGCGATCCGTGGGAAATCCCGGATCCGTACCCGTCTCGGCACGCGATTGCGACGATGCCGTCGTGACGATCGCGCGTGCGTGACCGGGAGGCATGCCCGCGCGCGCCGCGCCCCCCGTCGTCAGGTTTCGCGCGGTCCGCCCGGTCCGCGTCGCCTCGCGCGTCAACGCTCCGGCGGCGGCTGCACCGCCTGCGTCGGCCCGGCACGGCCTGAGACCGGCACGATCCTGGTTCGAGACGCCGCAGGCGGTCTCGATGGCGGCTCGCGCGCAGCGGGACGGCCGCGCCCGCAGGCGCCGAAGCGGCCGGTCGATGCCCCCCGGGGAGCGTTCCCGCCGACGTCTTCGGCTTCGCCGCGGCGCGACGCGTCCGGCCTCCGCGGCCCGCGGTCACCGACCTCGGCGACCCAACTCCCGCCGCAGACGAATCGTAAGGGATCGCGCGTAGGGTCGTGGCGCCGGGCCGTTCGCTCGCGCTAAAGAACCCTGGACGAGACGGATTGCGGCGGGCGGATGAGGCGGATGGCGGACACAACGATCGGGACCGCGACGGCTCGCGCCGCGGCGCGGGCGGCCCGTCTCGCCTGCGTCGCAGGCCTCGCGCTCAACCTCTCGGCCTGCTTCCGCCCGCTCTACGGGCCGACGGCGTCGGGCGAGTCGCTGCCCGCGCTGCTCGCCGGCATCCAGGTCGACGACATCGCGATGGCGCGCGACCAGGAGCGCATCGGGCACTACCTGCGCAGCGAGCTGATCTTCGCCCTCGACGGCTCCGGCCAGCCCGGGCCGAAGCGCTACCGGCTGAAGCTGCAGGGCAGCGAGTCGGTGCAGACGCCGATCGTCTCGACCACCACGGGCCGCGCCGAGGCCGGCACCATCGTCGGCGTGGTCAAGTACAGCCTCGAAAACCTCGACGGCACCAAGATCGTCACCGAGGGCGTCGCGACCTCGACCGCGACCTACGACCGCTCGGTGCAGCGCTTCGCATCCCTGCGCGCCGCCCGCGACGCCGAGATCCGCCTCGCCTCGGTGCTGGCCGACCAGATCAAGACCCGCCTCGCCTCGGTGCTCTCGGCCAAGCCTTGAGGATCGGGCGGGGAGCCCGGGCGTGACCGCGGTCAAGGCCGGCGAGATCGAGGGGTTGCTGCGGCGCGGGCCGGACCCGCGCATGCCGGTGATCCTGCTGTTCGGCCCCGATACCGGGCTGGTGGCCGAGCGCGCCAAGCAGCTCGCCGAGGGCTTCGTCACCGATCCGGGCGACCCGTTCGCCCTGGTGCGGATCGACGGCGACGCGCTCGCCGGCGATCCCGGCCGGCTCGTCGACGAGGCCGGCACCGTCGGGCTGTTCGGCGACAAGCGCGCGATCTGGGTGCGCCCGACGAGCCGGCCGATCGCGCCCGCCGTCGAGGCGCTGCTCAAGGGCGAGATCCAGGGCACGCGCATCGTGATCGAGGCCGGCGATCTGGCCAAGACCGCGCCGCTGCGCACGCTGTGCGAGAAGTCGGCCAAGGCGCTGGCGATCCCGTGCTACGCCGACGACGCCCGCGCGATCGCCGACCTGATCGACCGGACGCTGGAGGCGCGCGGCCTGCGCATCGACCGCGACGCCCGCACCCTGCTGGCCGAGAGCCTGGGCGGCGACCGCCGGGCGAGCCTCGCCGAGATCGAGAAGCTCGCGCTCTACGCGGCCGGCACGGGAACCGTCGGGCTCGACGACGTCGAGGCGGTGGTGAGCGACGTCGCCGGCAGCCAGCTCAACACCCTGATCGACGCCGCCTTCGCGGGCCAAGGCGACGTGGTGGAGCGCGACATCCGCCGCTTCCGCCACGAGGGCCTAGACCCCTCGGCGATGCTGGGCTCCGGCCTGCGCCACGCGCTGCAGCTGCTCGCCGTGCGGATCGAGGGCGGCGACAAGGCGCCGAGCCTGATGGTCGCGAGCTGGCGCGGCCTGCACTTCAAGCGCAAGGGCAGCATCGAGACGCAGCTCGCCCGCTGGAGCCCCAACACCCTGCGCCAGGCGGTGCAGATCCTCCAGGACGCGATCCTGGCCTGCCGCCGCTCCGATCCGGTCCTGGCCCACGCCCACGCCTCCTCTGCCCTGCTGCGGATCGCGACGCAGGCGGCGCGGCGACGGGGCTGAGGCCCGGATCGCGCAAGCAAAGCCCGCCGATCGGCGCCGATCCGGCTTGACGAGCCACCGCCGCGCCGGATCACGCTGCGTGATCCGGCCGAAGCCGGCCGGGCCGCCGCCTACGGCTTGGCGAACCCGATGTCGGCGGCCACCGCATCGAGGCGCGCGGGCGCCCGCTCCTTCCGCTCGGAATAGCGGTCGACCAGAAGGTCGGCCCGCTCGCGGGTGAGCAGCGTGAACTTGTAGAGCTCCTCGCAGACGTCGACGACGCGGTCGTAGAGCGGCCCCGGCTTCATCCGGCCGGCCTCGTCGAACTGCGTGTAGGCGGCGGGCACCGAGGACTGGTTGGGGATGGTGATCATCCGCATCCAGCGCCCGAGCACGCGCAGCGCGTTGACGGCGTTGAACGATTGCGAGCCGCCCGAGACCTGCATCACCGCGAGCGTGCGCCCCTGCGTCGGGCGCACCGAGCCCTCCGAGAGCGGCAGCCAGTCGATCTGGCTCTTCATCACGCCGGTGAGCGTGCCGTGGCGCTCCGGGCTGACCCAGACCTGCCCCTCCGACCACAGCGAGGCGGCGCGCAGCTCCCGGACCTTCGGGTGGTCGGCGGTGGCGTCGTCCGGCAGCGGCAGGCCGTCGGCGTGATAGATCCGCACCTCGCCACCCATCGCCGCGAGCAGGCGGGCCGCCTCCTCGGCCAGGAACCGGCTGAAGGCGCGCGCGCGCAGCGATCCGTACAGGATGAGGAATCGCGGCGGATGGGCGAAGCCGGCCTTCGGCGCGAGGGTGCCCGGCGTCGGCACGGCGAAGTGCTCGGCGGCGATGTTGGGCAGATCGGCGAGGGGCGGCTTGTCCACGCGTCGGGCGTCCGTTATGTTTCAATATTCATTGAAATATTGGACCGACGATGGACGAAGCGCAAGCTCTGGCCGCCTTCGGCGCGCTCGCCCAGACGCACCGCCTGCGGATCGTGCGCCATCTCGTGACCGCGGGGCCGGACGGCGTCGCGGCCGGTGCCCTCGCCGGCGCGGTCGGCGTCTCGACCTCGAACCTGTCGTTCCACGTGAAGGAACTCGAGCATGCCGGGCTGATCGCGTCCCGGCGCGAGGGCCGCTCGATCCTCTACAGCGCGGCCTACCCGGCGCTCGGCGGGTTGATCCAGTTCCTGATGCGCGATTGCTGCCAGGGCCACCCGGACGTCTGCGCGCCGGCCCTGTCCGCTCTCGACGCCTGCCGAATCCTCACCGATGACGAGCGCCGTCGCTGACGCGACGGCCGCCGGAGCCCCGCCGATCGACGTCGCCCCGGGGGGCGTCGGTCCGTGCCGCCCGCCCGAGGCGGTGCGCGATCTGCTCCCGGACCGGCGAGGTGGCGGCCGGGGCCGGCTCACCGCCCCTCGGAGATCCGCCGGCCCTTAGTCTCGCGCTTGTAGAGGGCGATCGCCGCGGCGCATTCGGGCGACAGCTTGCTCAGGTTGGCCCGGAAGCAGGCCTCCACCGCCGGGCCGCCGGGCGGGTGCTCGCTGCAATGCTCGAGGTAATCGCCGGTGCAGTTCTGCTTCAGCGCCTCGCGGATGGAGCTGGTCTGGGCAAGGCCGAGACCGGGGATCGCGAGAAGGCCTGCGGCCAGGATCATCGTGCGGAGGCGGGGCATGGAGGTGTCCGTGCGAAGGATGGAACGGGCCGGGCGAACGGCCGGAGGCCGGCACCGAGGCCCGAATGCGAGCCTGCAGGCCCCGCCGCGACGCCACGGCGTGGACCGATGGAACGCGCGCCCGGGCGGTGGACGCAGCCCGCTTCTAGGCGCGCGCACGCCGCCGCCACAAGGCTCGGCCCCGCATCCGTCCCGGGATCGGACGCGGGGGGGAGAGATCCGGACGCCGCGATGAGGCGTCCGGCGTCGGCCGGTCAGCTGGCGTCGGGCACCTGGAAGCGGCGGCAGAGATCCTCGAATTCCTGGGCCGTGCCGTAGCGGATCCGGATCTCGCCGGCCTCGGACGACTTCGCCTTCAGGGTCACGCCGAGGCCGAGCGCCAGGGCGAGGCGGCTTTCCAGCGAGCGCACCTCGGCGGTCTTCTCGGTCAGCCCGCGCGGCCGGCCGGGCCGCGGCACGTCGTCGGGCTGCTGCTCGGACGCGGCGATCGCCTCGACGTCGCGCACCGTCAGCCCCTCCTCGACGATGCGCTTGGCCACCAGCTCGGGCGCGCGCACGCCGAGCAGCGCGCGGGCATGGCCGGCGGTGATCTCGGCCGCGACCAGCCGCTCCTGCACCTTCGCCGGCAGGTTGAGCAGGCGCAGGGTGTTGGCGAGGTGGCTGCGGCTCTTGCCCAGGATCTCGGCGAGCTCGCGCTGCGTGTAGGAGAACTCGCTCATCAGCCGCTCGTAGCCCGAGGCCTCCTCGATGGCGTTGAGGTCGGCGCGCTGGATGTTCTCCAGGATCGCGAACTCGAGCGAGGCGCGGTCGTCGATCTCGACCACCACCACCGGCACCTCGTCGTGCCCGGCGCGCTGAGCCGCGCGCCAGCGGCGCTCGCCCGCCACGATCTCGAACGTGCCCGGCACCTCGCCGAGCGCCCGCACAACGATCGGCTGGATGATGCCGCGCATGCGGATCGAGGCGGCGAGCTCGTCGAGGTCGGTCTCGCTGAAGCTGCGGCGCGGGTTGCGCGGGTTCGGCCGCAGGAACTCGACCGCGACCTTGCGCTGCGCCTGCACCTTGCCCGCCTCGTTGCCCGCATCCCCGAAATCGCCGATCAGGGCCGCGAGCCCGCGCCCCAGCCGGGGCCGTGCCACCTCGTCCGCCATCCCGCTCACCCACTCACTCCGTTACGCATCGTTACGCCGTACACCCGAACCGTCCCGGGCCGCATCCGCCCGCCGAAACGGGCGGGCCGCGACCGCTCACGCCGCCGCCGGCACCCGGCCCTCACGCTGGATCACTTCCGAGGCGAGTCGCAGGTAGGCCTGCGAGCCCGCGCATTTCAGGTCGTAGAGCAGCACCGGCTTGCCGTGCGAGGGCGCTTCCGACACGCGGACGTTCCTCGGGATCATGGTCTCGTAGACCTTCTCGCCCATGAAGCCGCGCACGTCCGCCACCACCTGCGTCGACAGGTTGTTGCGCGGATCGAACATCGTCAGCACGATCCCCTGGATCGTCAGCTTCGGGTTCAAGGCGCCGCGCACCTGCTCGACGGTGCGCAGCAGCTGGCTCAGGCCCTCGAGCGCGAAGAACTCGCATTGCAGCGGCACCAGCACCGCATCGGCGGCGGCGAGCGCGTTGATGGTCAGCAGGTTCAGCGAGGGCGGGCAGTCGATCAGCACGTAGCTGACGTCGCGCGTCGCGTTCGCGTCGCGCAGGCCCCGCAGCACGTTGCGCAGGCGGTGCGCCCGGTCGGGCAGCGAGGCCAGCTCCAGCTCCAGGCCGAGCAGGTCCATGGTCGAGGGCGCCACCGACAGGCGCGGCACCGCGGTGGGCACCACGGCCTGGGCCAGCGACGCCTCGCCCGCCATCACCTCGTAGGTCGAGACCCGGCGGGCGCGCCGGTCGATGCCGAGCCCGGTCGAGGCGTTGCCCTGCGGGTCGAGGTCGATCACCAGAACCTGCTCGCCGATCGCCGCGAGCGCAGTGCCGAGGTTGATCGCCGTCGTGGTCTTGCCGACGCCGCCCTTCTGGTTGGCCAGCGCCAGCACCCGGAGCGGCCGCGCGGGCGCGGCATCGGCAGCGGGATGGGGAGTCGCGTCGCTTGTCATGGGCGCCTGGGAGACGGGAACGCTTGGGGGGAGTGGCAGGCTCTCGAGAGCTAGGGGCTCTTGGGAGCGAGGGCGGTGACGCGGACGATCCGGGCGGCCGACTCGGTTCGGCTCGGAATGAGATCGTGGCCGACTGTCCACCGCGCCGCGGCATCGGTCAATTCCGCAACCGCTTCCCGTCCCTTCGGAAACAGCCCGGTGGTGCCCGTTTTCAACAGTGGCTCGGTCCAGGCGAGAAGCTGGTCGAGCGGCGCGAGCGCCCGGGCGCAGACCACGTCGACCCCGTGGTGATCGCCGATCACCGCCTCGATCCGCGCGTTGTGGACCGTTACCGGCGCCCCGGTGACCCGGGCCGCCTCGGTCAGGAAGGCGCACTTGCGGGCGTTGCTCTCGACGAGGTCGACGCGGATGCCGGGCGGCCCGGCGATCGCCAGGATCAGCCCGGGGATGCCGGCGCCCGAGCCGAGGTCAAGCCAGCGGCGCGCCTCCGGCATCAGATCGAGCAGTTGCAGCGCATCGGCCACGTGCCGCGTCCAGACCTCGGCCAGGGTCGCCGGCCCGACCAGGTTCTTGATCGTCTGCCAGCGCGCCAGCTGCGCCACGTAGAGATCGAGCCGTTGCGCTGTTTCACGTGAAACATTCGCGGCAGCGAGCACGCGGTCGCGATCGGCGCTCATCGCGACGCCCCCGGAAGGCTTCGGACGACATCCACGGGTTCCCCTCCCCCCCCTGCGGGGGAGGGTGGGCCTCGCGTCAGCGAGGGTCGGGAGAGGGGAGCGACAGTGCCGGAAGCGGCGCTCCCCCCTCCCCCCCTGCTGCGCAGGGTACCCTCCCCCGCAGAAGGGGGAGGGAAGACGCGCGTTGCGGCTAGGACCATCCTCACGATGCCACCGCCTCGCGACGCCGCGCATGGGCGGCGAGCAGCGTCAGCGCGGCCGGGGTGACGCCCTCGATCCGCGCCGCCTGCCCCAGGGTTCCCGGCCGCACGGTCTCGAGCTTGATCCGCATCTCGTTGGAGAGCCCAGCGATGCGCCCGTAATCCAGCCGAACCGGCAGGCTCACCGCCTCGTCGCGGCGGAAGGCGGCGATGTCGGCATTCTGCCGGTCGAGATAGACCGCGTAGGTCGCATCCGTCCGCAGGCGCTCGGCGATCCGCGGCGAGACCGCGCTCAGCTCGGGCCAGACCGAGGCCAAGCGGCCCCAGTCCAGATCGGGATAGGAGAGAATTTGGAAGGCGGTGCGGCGGATGCCGTCCTGGTTGAGCGCGAGGCCGTGGGCCTGCGCCTGGGTCGGCGTCAGGGTCAGCGCGTCGAGGCGGGCGCGCACCGCCGACAGCTCGGCCTGCGACGCGGCGAAGTGCGCCGCCCGCCGGGTCCCGACGCAGCCGAGCGCGGCCCCGCGCGGGGTCAGGCGCTCGTCGGCGTTGTCGACGCGCAGGCTCAGGCGATACTCCGAGCGCGAGGTGAACATGCGGTAGGGCTCGCTCACCCCATGGGTGACGAGGTCGTCGATCATCACGCCGAGGTAGGATTCGGCCCGGTCGAAGGTCGCCACCGCCGCGCCGCCGGCGATCCGTGCGGCGTTGATCCCGGCGACCAGCCCCTGCCCCGCCGCCTCCTCGTAGCCGGTGGTGCCGTTGATCTGCCCGGCGAGCAGCAGGCCCGGCAGGCGCTCGGCCTGGAGCCCGGCATCGAGCTCGCGCGGGTCGACGTAATCGTACTCGATGGCGTAGCCCGGCCGCAGGATCCGCGTCGCCTCCAGGCCCGGGATCAGGGCGACGAGCCGGTGCTGCACCGCCTCCGGCAGCGCGGTGGAGATGCCGTTCGGGTAGATCGTCGGGTCGTCGAGGCCTTCGGGCTCGAGGAAGATCTGGTGGCCCTCGCGGTCGCCGAAGCGCACCACCTTGTCCTCGATCGACGGGCAGTAGCGCGGGCCGCGGCTGCTGATGCCGCCGGAATACATCGGCGACAGGTGCAGGGTCTCGCGAATCAGGTCGTGGACCGCTTGCGTCGTCCGGGTGATGCCGCAGCGGATCTGCGGCGTGGTGATCCGCTCGGTCAGGGTCGAGAACGGCACCGGCTCGGCGTCGGCCTCCTGCATCTCCAATCTTGACCAGTCGATGGTGCGGCCGTCGAGGCGCGGCGGGGTGCCGGTCTTCAGGCGCCCGAGCCGGAAGCCGAGCCGGTCGAGGGTCCGGGCCAGCCCGACCGCCGGCGCCTCGCCGACGCGGCCGGCCGGGATCTGAACCGGGCCGATATGGATCAACCCGCGCAGGAAGGTGCCGGTGGTGAGCACCACCGCGCCGCCGCTGAGCGTACGCCCGTCGCCGAGCACGATCCCGGCGACGCGCCCGTCCCGCACCACCAGATCCTCGCAGGCGCCTGCGACCACGGTCAGGTTCCGGGTCTCGGCCACCGCCGCCTGCATCGCCGCCGCGTAGAGCTTGCGGTCGGCCTGGGTGCGCGGCCCGCGCACCGCCGGGCCCTTGCGTCGGTTGAGCAGCCGGAACTGGATGCCGGCCGCGTCGGCGACCCGGCCCATCAGGCCGTCGAGGGCGTCGACCTCGCGCACGAGATGGCCCTTGCCGAGGCCGCCGATCGCCGGATTGCACGACATCGCGCCGATGGTCGCCGGATCGTGCGTGACCAGGGCGGTGCGTGCGCCGCACCGGGCGGCGGCCGCCGCCGCCTCGACGCCGGCATGGCCGCCGCCGACGACGAGGACATCGAAGGCCTGTGGAGACGTCTCACGCATCCGCGGGATGTGCCGCCGCGCTGCGGAAAGGTCAATCGCCCGGGATCCGCTGAGGGGGATGGCATCGATCATGCCCCATCCAGAGGCACGGTGCCGTCGCCTTCGGCAACGAATACTGCATTCGATCAGTCGATCCATCCGGCCCGAGCCTTGCCGCACGATGGTCGACTGCGTTCGGCAGTCGATCATGGCGAATTTGGATGCCGACTCGCGATGAAACCCCTTGCGGGACTCACGATCGCGTGTCATCGACGATCTGTGAACGACTTATGAACGGACAACGGCGTCCGTCCCGGCCACCCGGGATTTCGTGACATCGCAGACCTCGCACGTGCGAGGGCGACCAACGAGGATCGAGACGATGCACATCATTACCATCGGCCTGGGCGCGCTCTGTTGCGCCGGCGGGGCCGTCGCCCACTTCATCGATCCGAGCCAGCGCAAGGAAGGCGTCTTCGGCCTCGCCGGCTTCGGCTTCCTGCTCACCGGGATGTTCCTGACCCGCTCGTGACACGCGATCGGGTTTTCACGTGAAACATCGGCCGTGTTTCGCGTAAGCCGGTGACAGGGTCGACATCGTCGGCGTCGTCTGTCGACATCGCCTTGGGCGACCAGCCCGCGCGACGCACGCGCTGAGTCGGTGCCGCGCGACAGCATCGAGCCGCCCCTCTCTCCGCGCACGGAAGGGGGAAAGCCGGGCTACTTGCCGATGCAGAAGCCGGAAAACAGGCGATCGAGCACCGCCTCGATCCCGACATGGCCGCCGACCTCGCCGAGCGCGCGGACGGCCAGGCGCAGATCCTCGGCCACCAGTTCCGGCATCGCGGCGACGGCGGGCAGCCGGTCGAGATGGGCGACGCAGCGCTCCAGGGCGTCGCGGTGGCGCTCGCGGGTGATGAGCGCATCGCCGCCGCCGAGCGCAGCCTCGGCCTCCGCGGCGATGGCATCAAGCAGCGCCGGCATCCCCTGCCCCGTCAGCGCCGACACGGCGAGGCCGCCGCCGGACCCGTCGGCGAGGTCCGCCTTCGTCCGCACGGGCAGCACCCGGCCGGTCGCCGCGGGCTCGGTCGCCTCCGGGCCCGGCGGCACCAGCATCAGGACGAGGTCGGCTTCCGCCATCCGGCGGCGGGTGCGCCGGATGCCCTCGGCCTCGACCGGATCGTGCGTCTCGCGCAGGCCCGCGGTGTCGACCAGCATCACCGGCAGGCCGCCGAGATCGAGCCGCACCTCGATCGCGTCCCGGGTGGTGCCTGGCACCGGCGAGACGATCGCCGCGTCGCGCCGGCTCAACGCGTTGAGCAGCGTCGACTTGCCGGCGTTCGGCGGCCCGGCGAGCACGACCCAGAACCCCTCGCGCACCCGCTCGCCGCGGCGCCCGTCGGCGAGCGCCGCGGCGATGGCGGCACGCAGGCGGGCGGCGCGGTCGAACAGGGCGCGATCCAGGGCCGCGTCGTCGACGTCGCCCTCGTCGGAAAAATCCAGCGCCGCCTCGGCGGCGGCCAGGCAATTGATCGCCTCGTCGCGCCAGGCCGCGACCTGCCGGCCGAGAGCGCCGTCGAGCTGGCGCAGGGCCTGACGGCGCTGAGCCTCGGTCTCGGCCTCGATCAGGTCGGCGACGCCCTCGGCCTCGGTCAGGTCCATCCGGCCGTTGAGCACGGCCCGCCGGGTGAAGGCACCGGCTTCGGCCGGGCGGCAGCCGGGAAAGGCGGTGAGCGCGCGGATCACGCCGGCCCGCACCGCGACGCCGCCATGCAGGTGCAGCTCCGCCATGTCCTCGCCGGTGACCGTGCTCGGCCCGGGCATCCAGGCGATCAGCGCCCGGTCGAGGATGGCGCCGTCGGCGGGGTCGCGCAGCGTCCGCAGCGAGAGGCGGCGCGGCGCCGGCAGCGGGCCCGCAAGCGCCGTGAGCACGGCACCGGCATCCGGGCCGCTGACGCGGATCACCGCGATGGCGGCGCGCCCGAAGCCGGAGGCCGGGGCGAACAGGGTAGGGGGATCGCTCATGGTCGGATCGCTCATGCTCGGATCGCTCATGCTCGGATCGCTGATGGGGGCCCGGGGCTTCCCGGCATCCGCCCTCCGCGCGGGGGCGGCCGTCATCGATCGGCCGCATCCCGGCGAAAGGGTCTTGCCTCGGCAAACGACGTTGCGCAAACCGCGGCGCCGCGAAACCCGTCCGAAGGGAGCACGCCATGGCCCATACCCGTCGCGCGGTCGTCGCCGGCCTGGCGCTCGCCGGGCCGGCGCTCTCCGCCCGCGCCGCCGATCGGCTCGGCGCCGCCGCCGGACGCATCGGGGCGCTCGAGGCGCGCCTCGGCGGTCGGGTCGGCGTGGCGTTCCGCGACGCGACGGGCGTGTTCCTCGGCCATCGCGCGGACGAAGCGTTCGCGCTGTGCAGCACCTTCAAGGTGCTGGCGGCGGCGGCGATCCTGGCCCGCGTCGCCGCCGGCCGCGAAACGCTCGATCGGCGCATCGCCTACGGGGCGGACGATCTGCAGAGCTACGCCCCGGTCACGCGCTCGGCCCTGGAGAGGGCCGGCGGCGGCCGTGCGGAGATGACCGTCGATGGGCTCTGCGCGGCGGCGATCGTCCGGAGCGACAACACCGCGGCCAACCTGCTCCTCGACGCGCTGGGCGGACCGGCGGCGCTCACCGCCTGGCTGCGCGGGCAGGGCGACGCGGTCACCCGCCTCGACCGGACCGAGCCGACCCTCAACACCGCCCTGCCCGGCGATCCGCGCGACACCACCAGCCCGGCCGCGATCACCCGGACGCTGGACCGCTGCCTCCTCGGCGACGCGCTGGCCCCGCCGCACCGGGCGCGGCTGGAAGCCTGGATGGTCGCTTGCGAGACCGGCGGGGCCAAGCTCCGTGCCGGCCTGCCGCCCGCCTGGCCGGTCGGCGACAAGACCGGCAGCGGCGACAACGCGACGTCGAACGTCGTGGCGATCCTGCATCCGCCGGGCCGGGCGCCGATCCTCGCGGGTGTGTTCCTGACCGGCTCGGAGGCGCCGCCGGCCGCGCGGGACGCCGCCCATGCCGAGATCGGCCGCATCCTGGCGGAGGCGGTGTGATGGCCAAGGCGACGCCGCGGGCGACCCCCGCCTCGCGGGCGCTGGACGAGGCCGGCATCGCCTACGCGATGGTGGGCTACGCCTACGACCCGGAGGCGCCGCGCATCGGCCTGCAGGCGGCCGAGGCGCTCGGCGTCGAGCCGGGCTGCATCCTCAAGACCCTGATGGCCGCCGTCGACGGCCAGCCGGTCTGCCTGCTCGTCGCCTCCGACCGGGAGGTGGCGATGAAGCGGGTCGCCGCCGCGATGGGCGGCAAGGCGGCGTCGATGCTGAAGCCGCCGGAGGCGGAGCGGATCACCGGCTACCACGTCGGCGGGATCAGCCCGCTCGGAGCCAAGCGCCGGGTGCCGGTGCTGATCGATGCGGGATCGCTCGCCGGCCGCACCGAGATCCACGTCAACGGCGGCGGGCGCGGCCTGCAGCTGCGGCTCGCGACCGCCGACCTCGTCACGGTGCTCCAGGCCCGGCTGGTCGCGTTGGCCGATCGGTAACGATCGGTTCACCCTGTGCGCCGACACTGGCACCGCGTGCCCGGTTTCCGCGGGTCGGGGGACGACGGGCGCATGCGCGCGAGAGCGATGATCCGGGCCTGCTTCCTCTGCGGCTTCGCCGTGGGGCCCGCCGGCGCGGCCGACCTGTTCGCCCCCGAGCCGGGGCCGGCCTATGGCAGACCCGTCGTGAGCGCGCCGCGCTACTTCCCGCGCGGCGACGGCAGCGACGGCGTCCTGCTTCACGCCGCCCCGCCCCCGCGCCGGGTCGCCTGCCTGCCGCGCCGCGCGCCGGTGCCGACCAACGCGCCCGACGATCCGAGCTACGTCGGCTCGTCCTACGGCCTGTCGAAGCCGAGCTATTACGGACTCACGCCCCCGCCGGGCGTCGACGACCCGTTCGGCCGGCCCCTGCTGCCGTATTGCCGATGAGCGCGACGGGGGCATGACCGGCGGCGGCCAACCCGATGCGGTCGCCGCCCCCTCCCCCTGCATGCACGAGGCTTGTGGTCCGGCACGCGCGGCGTATCCTGCCCGAATGACGCTGGGCGCTTTCTTCTTCGTGCTCGGCGACGAGCCGGTGACGGATTTCCGAGACCTCGACACGGTCGAGACGATCCGGTCGGCGACGTCGGACGACGGGGACGTGATCCCGGCCGGCAGCCGGGGCACCGTCGTCTCGGTGATTCGCGGCGGCTTCGCCTATGGGGTCGAGTTCGCCGAGCCCTACGGCGCCGTCGCGACCATGCTCGCAGCCGACCTGCGCCACGTCGGCGTTCCCGCGGCGTGACCTGCGAACCGCCGTTCGTTCGCAACTTCGTCCTGAACAGCGACAAGATCACGAAGTATCTTCTGGTGCCGTCCCATCCGCGCAATCAGGGCAAGGCGGCGTTCTTCCTGGACTTCGGGTTCAGCCTCGACCGGCCCGACGTGTTCGTCCGCGCCCTGCTGGCTCATGCCGCTCCGCAACGCTTCAGCGACGCGATCGGCGCGCAACGCCTGGTCTATGAGGGACCGCTGGACGCCCCGGACGGCCGCCATCCCGGAATCCGCACGGTCCGGCAGATGAGCGAGGATGCCGTGGCAGCCTTCGTCACGGCATTCCCGGGGCCGCGCCACCGAGCCGGTTGAAATTGCTCGACGGCCTTGCAAGAAGCCGCGGCGAGGCGGGGCGAGCCGATCTGCCCGCGGGCGGATCGCGCCGATCGCACGCCTGTTCCGCCGGAGCCCGCCATGCCAGCCCATCCCACCCCCGAGACGCAGGCCATCACCGATCTCGCCCGCTTGCGCGAGACGGTCGCCGCGTGGCGCGCGGCCGGCGACCGCGTCGTGCTGGTGCCGACCATGGGCGCGCTGCATCGCGGCCACCTCGCGCTGATCGCGCATGCGCGGACCCTGGGCGAGCGCGTGGTGGCGAGCGTCTTCGTCAACCCGACCCAGTTCGGCCCGAGCGAGGATTTCGCCCGCTATCCGCGCGACGCCGCGAGCGACCTCGCCCTGCTGGCGCAGGCCGGGACGGACGCGGCCTGGATGCCGGAGGCGGCCGCCATGTACCCGCCGGGGTTTTCGAGCCGCATCGAGGTGGGCGGCCTCACCGAGGGGCTGTGCGGCGCCTTCCGCCCCGGCCACTTCTCGGGCGTGGCCACCGTGGTGACGAAGCTGCTCAACCAGGTCCGGCCGGATGCCGCCCTGTTCGGCGAGAAGGATTTCCAGCAGCTGCAGGTGATCCGGCGCGCGGTCGCCGACCTCGACCTCGACGTCGCGATCCACGGCATGCCGACGATCCGCGAGGCCGACGGCCTCGCCCTGTCCTCGCGCAACCGCTACCTCGCGCCGGCCGAGCGGGCGACCGCGCCGAAGCTCCACGCGGTCCTGTCCGACATCGCGGCGCAGGCGCGGGACGGCGGCGAGACGGCACCCGCCATCGCGCGCGGGATCGCCGCGCTGGAGGCCGCGGGATTCGCCGTGCAGTACCTCGCCGTCTGCGATGCGGCGACGCTGGCCCCGCTCGCCCGCGTCGACGGCCCGGCTCGCGTGCTCGCCGCCGCCTATCTCGGCAAGACCCGTCTGATCGACAACGTCGCGGTGTGAGCCCCCCGCCGCGCCGGCGTCAGTGCTTGGCGAGCAGCGGCTCGGGCTGCGGCCCGTCCGTCTTTTCGCCCGGCTGATCGTCGAGCTTGCCCAGCGGCACGATCGCCCGCAGCCAGCCGCGGGTGTCGAAGCCGCCGTAATTGCGCTCGGCGACGTCCCGGGTGACGTAGGCCTGCAGGTTCACCGGCCCGAAGTTGTAGCCGACGAGGGCGCCGACGGCGAACTGGCCCTGACGCTGGTAGTTCGCCCGGCCGGTCGGCAGGTCGGTGGAGCCGAAGGCGACGGCACCGACCTCGAGCTTGCCGAACTTCTTCGTCGCGGTCAGGTCGAGGTTGAGGAAGTCCGGGTAGTACGTGCCGGTGGGCGAGGTGGTGTCGAAGAAGATCCCGTAGAGGAAATGCGCCGTCAGGTTCCAGCCGTCGCCGTTGTAGGTCGCGGCGAAGCGCTGGTGCAGCACCGGGTTCCGGATCACCACCTTGGTCTCGCTCGGCAGGTAGGCGCCGAGCAGGTAGCTGACGCCGACATGCTGGCCGAGATCCCAGGCGAGCTGGGCCGCGAGCAGGGTCTGGCCGAACCCGCTCTGGTAGCGCGCGCCGTTCGGCGCCGTCGCGGTCACCGGCTGCAGCACCGTGAACTGGAGCCGGGCATCCAGCACCCGCCACGGCGTCGCCCAGATGATGGACGGCAGGTTGACGTTGAGTTCCGAGTCGCGGGGTCGCGTGTCGCGCACGCCGAAGCTCGACGTGTCGATGAGGTACAGCCCCTCCGCCAGCGGAAACCCGGCCGGCAGGCCGACGGTCTGGCCCGGCTGCGCGGCCGAGCCCGCCCGGGCGGCTCCGTGCGCGGCGCACGCCACCGCTGCGCCCACGAGCGCCACCTTCCAACCCGACACCGGCACGCAAGCCTCCTCCGCCGACGCGGTTCGCCGGCAAACGGACCATGCACGGATCGCGGCCGATCCGCCGCCTCCGATCGCGGGCACCGCACGATCGCAGGTTCGGCGTTGCAACCGGGCCACGCCGTCGCCGGGACGGCGCCCGGCCGCTCGAGCATTTTCCAGAGAGGTGGATCCCGGCTCGCGTAAAGAAAATGCTCTAGACCCCCTTGGGATGCGCGGCGAAGAAGTCGAGCATCGCGCGCGAGGCGTCGGGCCCGTGCGGATCGGTGAAGCTGCCGGCCCGGTCGCCGCCGGACCAGGCGTGGCCGGCGCCGCGCACCCGCCAATCCTCCAGCATCACCCGGCCCGCCGCGTCGGCGTAGCGGGTGCGGGTGTAGGGATGGCCGTCGCCGTCGAATTGCTCGCGCGAGGGCGTCAGCGCCGCGGCGCCCGCCTGTGCCAGCACCTGGTCGGCGTTGCGGATGCTCACCGTGGTGTCGTCCTCGCCGTGGAAGACGATCGTCGGCACGCGGGTGCCGCCGGGGCCGGCCGCGCCCATCTGCATCGCCATCATCGCCGAGCCGACGTCGCGGGCGCACGACGCGGCGAGGCCGGAATGCACGCCCACCGCCGCGTAGAGATCGGGAAAGGCGCGGGCGATGTTGGCCGCCGCCGCCCCGCCGGCCGAGAGCCCGGCGATGAAGACGCGGTCCGGGTCGATCGCGTGCTCGGCCATCACCGCGCGGGTGAGCCCGGCGATGATCGCGGCCTCGCCGGTCTCGCGGCCCTGGTCGCGCGGCTCGAACCAGTTCCAGCAGCGTTGCGCGTTGGCGCGGCCGGTCTGGACCGGGTAGGCGACGAGCACGCCGTCGCGCTCCGCCAGCCGGTTCATGCCGGTGCCGACGGCGAAGTCGTCCGCGGTCTGGTTGCAGCCGTGCAGCATCACCACGAGCGCGGCCGGATTCTGCGGCCGGCTCGGGACGAACAGGCGATACTCGCGCGCACCCGCCGGCCCGGCGAAGCTTTTGGTGACGAGCGATCCCTCGCCCTCGGCGGGCTCGGCCGAGCGGCCCGGCATCGGCGGCTTGGCGAAGCCGAAGCCGGGCGCCAGCTCTTTCGTGTTGAGGCCCTTGGTATTGAGGCCTTTGGCGCTCAGGCCCTTCAGCACCGGCGCCAGCCCGCGCACGACGCCGTCGACCGCCGCACGCAGCTTCTCCGGGATCGGGCCGGCCGACGCGGTTTCGGCTCGGGGCGAAGCGCTCCTCGGCGCGGCCTCGGGCCTGGGCGCGGCCGCGGGCTTGGGCGCGGCCTCGGGCCTGGGCGCGGCCGCGGGCTTGGGCGCGGCCTCGACCTTCGCCTCGGCCCGGGGCGCCGATCGCGGGGCGTCGTCGATGCGCTCGGCGGTCAGGTCGAGGGTCGGCGGCTCGATCGCCTTCGGCGTGTCCTGCGGCGTGTCCCGCGGCGTCGCGTGACCGCCGAGGCTGCGCTGGATCAGGTCGGTCGCCTCCGCGAGGCGGCCGGCACCGGTCAGCCGGGTCGCCTCCATCATGTCGGCGAAGCGGTCGCGCATCGAGTCGGAATGGTCGGTCATGGGAAGTCCTGGGGATCGCCGTGGGCGGATCGGAATGGGGCAGGAGGCTCGGAGCGGAGGCTCGGAGCAGAGGCGCGGCAGCGCCTCAGCGCAGCCGGTCGGCCAGCGCGGCGCGGACGGCGGGGCTGGCCTGGAGGCTGCCGAGCACGTCGAGGGAGGCGATCGCCGCACGGGCGAGGTCGGGGGTCACGTCGTCGGCGATGGTGGCGAGGCCGAGCACGCGGATGTCCAGCATCCGCCCCTCGGCCCGGGCCGCCTCGAGGCTGGCGCGGTCGATGTGGCGCAGGCCGAGCTCGACGCTGCGCCGCGCCATCGACTGGCGCGTCACGTCGGCATGCCGCTCGATCTGGTTGCGGATCGCGGTGCGGATGAAGTCGCTGCGGTTCGAGAACACCCCTTCGGCCACGAGCAGGTCGACGTGCCCGAGGTCGACATGCCCGAGGTTGATCGTGATCTTCTCGCTCTCGGGCTGCCGCGCCGCCGCCCGCGCGGGCTTCGGCCGTGCCATCACATCCATCATCGCGACCATCCCGTCACCATCCGTGTGGATGGCATATGGGGGCGCCATATTGCATTGCAATATGGGCTTCGTGCGATGCACCAACCCGTGAGGGCGGCTCTGCCGTCAGACGGCGGTGCCCTCGCCGATGTACTCGGCCCAGATCGCGCTGGCGCCGAGGCCGGCGCGGAATGCGGCGTGGCGCTCGCGCTCGGCGTCGGTCAGGCGGGCGCGGGCGGTGCGGACCGTGCGCACGACGCTCTCGGCGCTGCGGTCGACCACCGCGTCGGCGACCGTGGTCGCGCCGAGATCGAACCCGGTCTGCTTGCCGCCGAGCAGCTCGATGTAGACCTCGGCCAGGATCTGCGCGTCGAGCAGGGCCCCGTGCTTGGTGCGGCGGCTGGTGTCGATGCCGTAGCGGCTGCACAGGGCGTCGAGGTTGGCGGGCGCGCCGGGGTGCTTGCGCCGGGCCATCGGCAGGGTGTCGACCACGCTCTCGAGGACGATCGGCGGCGGCGCGTTGGCCCCGAGCCGGGCGTATTCCATGTTGAGGAAGCCGACGTCGAACGGCGCGTTGTGGATCACCAGCCGGGCGTCGCCGCAGAACTCGATCAGCGCGCCGGCGATCTCCGAGAACAGCGGCTTGTCGGACAGGAACGTGTCGGACAGCCCGTGCACCTTGAAGGCGCCCTCCGAGACCGCCCGCTGCGGGTTGCAGTACTTGTGGAACGTCCGGCCCGTGGGGATGTGGTTCAGGAGCTCGACCGCGCCGACCTCGATCAGCCGGTCGCCGGTCTTGGGGTCGATGCCGGTGGTCTCGGTGTCGAGAACGATCTCGCGTACGACGTCGTGCATGATGTCCGGTCCCGAACGCTTCCGCGCGTCGCCTACCCGATTAGCCCGCTCGGGTTAACCCGCGCCTTCAGCGCCGCCGCAGGCGGACGTAGAGCGCGCCGGCGCCGCCGTGGTGGCGGGCGGCCTCCTCGAAGCCGAGCACGATCGGGCGCAGCTCCGCGCCGCGCAGCCAGTGCGGCACCGAGCGGCGCAGCACGCCGCGCTCGGCATAGGCGTCCTCGCCGCCCTTGCCGGTCACGACCAGCACCCGCGCATGCCCGGCGGCGCGCGCCCGCATCAGGAAGCCGACCAAGGCCGCGTGCGCCTCGGCCTGATAGAGCCCGTGCAGGTCGATCCGGCCCTCGATCGCCAGCACGCCGCGGCTGAGCCGCTGGCGCTCGCGCCGCTCCAGCCCGGGCGGGGCGGGGCCCGGGACGAAGGCCGGCCGCACCGGCGTCGGCGGCGGGGCCGGTGTCCCCGCGCCGAGCCGGACCACGCGCCTGGGCTTCTTCGCCGGCGCGACGACGGCGACCGGGCCGGGCACGACGCTCGGCATCGCCGGCACGGGCTCGGGGAGCGGCACCGCCTTCTCGGCGGGGCTTTTGGCCGGCGCAGGTTTCGGCGTCGGCTTCGCCGCGGCCGGCGCCGCGGGCTCTGGGGCGTCGGCAGCCGGCTTGGCCTTCCGCAGCGGCGCGCGGGCGCGCAGCGGCGTGATCAGCTTGGCGATCTCGCCCCAGAGATGGGCATCCTCGCGGGACAGCGCCCGCGGCCGGCGCGGCGGCCTCATGCCGGACGCTCGGATCGCGTGAGGTGAAGCGCGGGTCTCTTCTCCCATGGGAGAGGGAGCCGCGCCGTGACGCCCAGGATCCTTCCGGCTTCCACACTCCGACATGCGGACATTCGTTCGTCCGTTCCGGTTCCAGCGAGTCGCGGAAAGCGATGGCATTGGAGCCATGGCGTCGGAGACCAGAACCCCCTCATGGCGCGGCCGGCTTCGGCAGGAGCACGACGAAGCCGGGCTTGGTGTGCAGGTCTCCGGCCGCGACGCCGGCCGCCGCGCCGGTGCCGACGTAGAGGTCGCCGCGGGCCGGGCCGAGGATGGCCGAGCCGGTATCGGCCGCGACCACGAGGTGCCCGCTGCCGGGCTGGCCGGGCAGCCTGCCCTCCAGCCAGAACGGCAGGCCGTAGCGCCAGAGGGTGCCGTCCACCGCCAGGCTGCGGCCGGGGCTGAGGGGCGCGCCGGCCGCGCCCGGCGGGCCCAGGGCGGGATCGGTGACCGGCTCGGTGCGGAAGAAGATGTAGGACGCGTTCATCCGCATCAGCCGGCGTGCGTGGTCCGGGTGCGCGCGCAGCCAGGCGGTCCAGCGGGCGAGGCTGAGGTCGTTCAGGGCGAGGTGCCCCTCCGCCACCAGCAGCTTGCCGATCGAGGTGTAGGGCCGGCCGTTCTTGCCGTCGTAGAGCACGCGGATCGCCGACCCGTCGGGCAGGCGGACGCGGCCGGAGCCCTGCACCTGCAGCACGAACAGGTCGACGGCGTCGCGCAGCCACAGCAGCGGGCGGGTGCGCCCGGCGATCGCCCCGTCCTCGATCGCGGCCCGGTCGGGATAGGCCTCGAACCCGGCCGCCGCCGCGCGCCCGGCGCGCAACGCCGGATCGAGGCCGGGGCGGGTCTCGCCGGGGGCGAGCGTCACGAGGTCGTCGGGCCGGGCGAGCACGGCGGCGGCGAAGCCGGGGCCGGGCGCCAGCGATCCCTCGAGCTGCGGCTCGAAGTAGCCGGTGAGGAACCCGGTCTTCCGCTCGGGCTCGGTGCCGTCGGCCGGGCGCACGACGCGGTAGGCCGAGAACCGCTCCTGGAAGAACCGCCGCGCCCGCTCGGGCCAGCCGGCCCCGGTGCGATCGAGCGCGGCGGCGGCGGTGCAGGCGGCGGCGAGGTCGGCCGGCGACCCGGCGACGCCGGCGGCCTGCGCCGGATCGGGGCCGGGCGCGGCGCAGGTCCGGCGGAAAGCCTCGAAGGCCGCCGCCGTCTCGTCCGCCTGCCAGCCGGGCAGGGCCGCGATCGCGACCGGCTCCAGCACGGCGTTGCCGACGCGCAGCGGCTCGGCGGCGCTCGCCGCGGCGGCCCCCGAAACGAGAGCGACCGCAGCGCGGAACGCTGCGGTCGGACGGGGCGGGTGTCGGGGCGGCATGGCTCTCGGGACGATGGCTGCGCGGGCGCCCTCAGGCCCCGGCTTCGGTCGCGACCAGCTGCCAGTTCGGGTCGCGGGTGCCCAGGGTGCGGGCGAAGGTCCAGACGTCGGGCACCTCGACCACGGCCTCGGCGCTGCCGTCCACCACGACGCCGTCGGCGTTGCGGGTGGCGGTGATGAGGTTGGAGAGGAACCGCACCGTGACCTGCGCGACGCGGTTCCGCACGTCGACGGCGACGATCTCGGCCTTGTCGATCGAGACGAAGGTGGTCTCCACCGTCTGGCGGTTCTTCTCGCGCTCGGCGATGGCGCGCTCGAACGCGTCGCCGACCTCGCGGGAGAGCAGGGATTTCAGGGTCTTCCGGTCGCCCTTGGCGAAGGCGATCATGATCGCCTCGTAGGCGCCCTTGGCGCCCTCGATGAAGGCGCGCGGCTCGAAGCCGGGCTCGGCCTGGACGATCGCCTCGAGGCCGCGGGCGACGGCCGAGCCGGGCTCGGCGATGCCGCGCCAGTCGCGCGCTTGGGCCTCGGCGGCGCGCTCGGGCTGGACCCGGTCGGCGCCGGGCAGGCGCACGACGTTGTCGCCGTCGCCGCGGCCGGGCTGGGGCTCGGTGCGGCTGCGGTCGACCGGCTTGAACGGGGCGCGCTCGGCGCCGGTCTTCTGCCCGAGGACCGAGCGCAGCCGCCAGATCACGAAGACGGCGAGCGCCAGGAAGATGATCGTCGTCACGTCGAAGCTGTCCTGCATCACCGATCCGATGGTGGCCGCCGTGGAGCGCGGGTCCCGGCCGCAGCCTTGGCCCGTGCGCGCGGCTCCGGGAAATCCGAGAGGGGTCGCACGATGGTCATGTCACGCCGCACGCATCCTCGAGCGGACGCGGCCGGGCTCTCGAGGAAACGCGCCGCGTCCCCCTTTGCATAGGGGGCAATGGGCATATGGGGCAATGCACCGGCCGGTTCCAGGCGACATCGCGGAGGATCGCCCCGGCCGCGTCGTCGCGACACGCGCCGCCGGGACCGGCCGCGGCCCGACGCCGGCACCCGGTCGGCCGGGCGGCGGCGCGGGGTCCGCGCGCCGTCCGGCGCCTCGCTTGTCCGCATCGAACGGGCATGTTAGCGGCCTCGCCTCTGCCCACGACCGCACAGGCATGGCGGTCACCCGTAGCCATCGGCCCGCGGCCGGTGTTCGATCTTTCGAGAAGGATGACCCGCCATGGCCGATTCCCCCGCACCGAACGGCAACGGGCAGGCCGACGAGGCCCCCGCGATCAACGCGCTCGCGCAGTACACCAAGGACCTGTCCTTCGAGAACCCGAACGCGCCGCGCTCGCTCCAGCCCCAGGAGGGCCAGGGCCCGCAGATCAACATCCAGGTCAACGTCAACGCGCAGCAGCTCGCCGAGGCCGACTTCGAGGTCGAGCTGACGCTGGAGGGCGACGCCAAGATCAACGGCGACGTGCTGTTCGCCTTCGACCTGAAGTATGCCGGCGTGTTCCGCATGCGCAACATCCCGCAGGACCAGGTCCACCCAGCGGTGATGATCGAGTGCCCGCGCCTGCTGTTCCCGTTCGCCCGCCAGATCGTGGCCGAGGCCGTGCGCAACGGCGGCTTCCCGCCGCTCTACATCGACCCGATCGACTTCGTCGGCCTCTACCGCCAGAAGGCGATGGAAGCCCAGGGCGCCGGCGAGGCGACCGGCCCCCTCGCCTCCTGAGTTCCGCGGCCTCCCGCGTCTCGACGACAGCCCGGCCGCCCGCGCGGCCGGGCTGTTTCGTTTTCACGGGAAACACCGCATCCGGGCGGCTCGCTGAAAGCGATCCGCCGGCGCGGACAGCCCGGCCGGCACGCCCGGGGCGCGTTACAGGATCGCTTCGATGCCCTTGTGGCTCACCAGCGAGAGCAGCTTGAGCGAGGGACCGCCAGGCTTGGCGTCTCCCCGCTCCCACTTGCTCACCAGCGAGGTCGTCACGTTGAGAGCCTTGGCGAAGATCGCCTGGCTCATGTTGGCCTGTTCGCGGATCCGCCGGATGCTCTCGGGCGGCAGCGGCTCGATGGGCGTGAGGCACGAAACATCGAACCGGCGCAGCGTCGCCTTGTCGATCGCCCCGATGGCGTGAAGGTCGCTCGTGGCCTCGTGGATCGATCGAAGCAGATCGCTCCTATAGGTCCGTTTCGGGCTTCTCATCGGAGAGGTCCTTCCACCCCTGGGTTTCGGCAAGCGTCTCGAATCCGGCGTCGCCGACATCTGCGAGGATCTTCGCGAACGCGCGAAGGGTCGTCAGTTCGGCACCCTTGATGTTGGGTTGGACGTTCTTGGGAAAGATGTGCAGGACGACGCATCGCCGGTCCGTGACCAGGAAAAGGACGGCACGGAAATCGCCCTTTCGGCCGACGTGCTGCTTGTACAGGTGAGCGCCGATCTCGGCGTCCACCAGCCCGAGATTGGCCTTCTCGGCGGCCTTGGCGAGCGTGCCCGCGGCGATCTTGCCCTTGCAGGCCTGCTTCCATGCCGAGCGGGTCACGAAAAGTCTCATGACACCCCCGACATGGACCGAACCTAGATCCGTTCGGCGGCCTCTCAAGACCGGGAACGCAAGCGCTCGGTACCGACGCCCAAAGTATAGGAACGAATCCTACGGTTCAAGCCTCTCCCCGATCCCGGGGCAGCGCCGCCCTCGGTGCCGTGGAGACCCTCACCGCGCCACGCCGCGATAGGCGGCCGCCAGCGTGCGCAGCGCCGCGGCGGCGCGCGGGTCCGGCGCCTGCGCGTGCAGCACGATCCGGGTGAGCGGCAGGGCCGGCAGCCCGAACGCGGCGCCGACGTCCCGCGCGCCGGCGGGCGCGACGCTGGGGGCGAGCGCCGCCACCGCGAGCCCGGCCGTCACCGCGGCGCCGACGGCGAGCACGCCGCCGCCGACGAAGATCTCGCTCCAGGGCAGGCCGGCCGCGTCGAGCGCGCGCAACGCCGCCGCCCGGACGTTGCAGGGGCCGGCGAGCGTCGCCATCGGCAGGGGCGCGCCGGGCTCGAACCGGAAGCCGGGGGCGGCGAACCACGCCAGCCGCTCCTCGGCCAGCACCGTGCCGCCCGCCTCGGCCGGGTCCTCGCTCCGGACGATCGCCGCGTCGACCTCGCCCGCATCGAACAGGCGCATCATGTCGCGCGACGGGGCGATCCGCACCTCGACGACGAGGCCGGACCCGGCGAGCCCGAGCCGGTGCAGCAGCGCCGGCAGGTCCGGGCCGGCGACGTGGTCGCTGATCCCGAGGACGAGCCGGGCGGGCGGCGCGGCGGCGAGGTCGGCCATCGCCCGCGCATGGGCCGCCAGCAGGTCGCGGGCGGCGGGCAGGAAGCGCTCGCCCCGCGCCGAGGCCCGGACGCTGCGCGGGGTGCGGTCGACGAGGCGGCAGCCGAGCCGGTCCTCGAGCCGCTTCAGCCGCAGGCTGATCCCGGCCTGCGAGGTCTCCAGCGCCGCGGCGGCGCGGGTGAAGCTCGCCAGGTCGACGGTGAGCACGAAGGCCTGGACGCTTTCGATGTCGAGCGGGCGGGTCAGCATCACATCGATCCGTTATGGCAGATATAGCGCCCGATATCTTGCCGTTATCATCGCAGACGGCAAGGGTGTCCCTCGACCGGACCCGAGGACCCCCGCCATGCCCCTGACCCGCATCTCCCTGCGCGCCGGCAAGAGCCCGGCCTACCACGCCGCTCTCGTCGCCGGCCTCTACGCGGCGATGCGCGAGGCCTTCGCGGTGCCCGAGAACGACCTGTTCACGGTGATCCACGAGCACGGCTCCTCCGCCTTCGCCTACGATCCCGGCTATCTCGGCATCGCGCGGGACGACGACCTCGTGATGATCCAGATCACCGCCAACGACACCCGCGACACCGCGCAGAAGCGGGCGCTCTACGCGGCGATCGCCCGCAACCTCGGGCGGGATCCGGGCGTGAAGCCGGGCAACGTGCTCGTGAACCTGGTGGAGGTCGCGCGCGAGAACTGGTCGTTCGGCGACGGGCTGATGCAGTACGGCCCGCCGGCGTGACGATCCGGCGCGGCAGGCCGCTTTGAGCCGGTCCGCCTCCCGGCGTGTTCCCGAGGAGGCGCCGCATGCCGCGGCCTCACCGATGGGAACGTCATGTCCGACACCGCCTCCCCGCGCCCCGAGCCGCCCTTCGCGGCCCAGCCGATCCCCTATCCCGGCCGCTCGTCCGAGATGCAGCCGCCGCCCGATCACGGCGAGCACAGCTACGTCGGCTCCGGCCAGCTCACCGGCAAGGTCGCGCTGATCACCGGGGGCGATTCCGGCATCGGCCGGGCGGTGGCGATCGCCTATGCCCGCGAGGGCGCCGACGTGGCGCTCGCCTATCTCGACGAGCACGACGACGCCAAGGACACCGCCGCCTGGATCGAGAAGGCCGGCCGACGCGCGCTGCTCTTGCCGGGCGACGTCTCGGAGGCCGGCCATTGCGCCGCGCTGGTCGAGACGACGATCGCGGAGTTCGGCCGGCTCGACGTGTTCGTCAACAACGCCGCCGTGCAGGTGCTGGCCGACGACCTCGAGGGCATCGCGATCGCCGACTGGGACCGGCAATACGCGGTCAACGTCCACGCGATGTTCTACATCCTCAAGGCCGCCTCGCCGCACCTGAAGCCCGGCGCCTCGATCATCGCCACCTCCTCGGTCAACGCCAAGAACCCGGTCGAGCAGCAGCTCGCCTATTCCTCGACGAAGGCGGCGCTGTGCAACATGGTGGCGAACCTCGCCAAGATCCTGGGCAAGCGCGGCATCCGCGCCAACGCGGTGCTGCCGGGCCCGATCTGGACGCCGCTGATCCCGTCGACGATGTACACCAGCCAGGTCGAGAGCTTCGGCTCGATGACGCCGGCCGGGCGCCCCGGCCAGCCGGCCGAGCTCGCGCCCCCCTACGTGATGCTGGCCTCCGACGCGGCGAGCTACATCAACGGCGCGATGATCGCGGTGACGGGCGGCATGGTCACGATCTGAGGGCGGGTCTCGGCGCGCGGTCCGGGCGCCGTCGCCGGGCGCCCGGACCGCGCGCCGAGGGAGCCGGACGGCATCCGAGCCACGGCCTAAACCCGCCGTTAACCGAGATCGGCAATTTGTCGGATCGCTAGTGGCGTCGCTCGGGCTGTCCCTGCCGCCGCGCAAGGGTGGCAAATCATGCGGCTGATCATCGGCACACTGGTCGTCTTCGCCTGCGTCTTCGGCAGCTACGCGGCGATGGGCGGCCACCTGGAAGTGCTGTGGCAGCCGTTCGAGTTCGTCATCATCCTCGGCGCGGCGATCGGCGCCTTCATCATCGGCAACACCGGGCCGGTGCTCAAGGCCGTGCCCGCCATGCTGGCCACGCTCGTGAAGGGACCGAAATACAATCAGCAAGCCTATGTCGAGCTGCTGGGCATGCAGTATTCGCTCTATCGGCTCGCGAAGCAGAAGGGCCTGATGGCGCTCGAGCCGCACATCGAGGAGCCGAGCGAGTCGGCGCTGTTCAACAGCTTCCCGACCTTCGCGGCGAACCACCACGCGGTCGAGTTCGTCTGCGACTACATGCGCATGGTGACGCTGGGCGCCAACAACGTCCACGAGATCGACGCCCTGATGGACGAGGAGCTGGAGACGCACCACCAGGAGCAGGAGCGGATCATCTCGGCGATGCAGTCGCTCGCCGACGGAACGCCGGCGCTCGGTATCGTCGCCGCCGTGCTCGGCGTGATCAAGACCATGGGGGCGATCAAGGAGCCGCCGGAGGTGCTGGGGCATCTGATCGGCGGCGCGCTCGTCGGCACCTTCTTCGGCGTGTTCGTCGCCTACGGCTTCTTCGGGCCGATGGCGCAGTCGCTCAAGAGCCTCTTCGAGGCCGAATCCAAGTACTACGTCTCGCTCAAGGCGGGCCTCCTCGCCCACATCGCCGGCCAGCCGCCGGTGATGGCGGTCGAGTTCGCCCGCAAGGCCCTGATGAGCGACGTCCGCCCGACCTTCAACGAAGTGGAAGCGGCGACCGCCGCCCTGCCCGCCTAGTTCCGACCCCACCTCGCGCAGGAACTCGACGGCCATGGCCCTCCAGCCGATCATCATCAAGAAGGTCAAGAAGGCCGCGCATGCCCACCACGGCGGGGCCTGGAAGATCGCCTATGCGGACTTCGTCACCGCCATGATGGCGTTCTTCCTGCTGATGTGGCTGATCAGCATGACGACGCAGGAGCAGAAGATCGGCCTGGCGGAATACTTCGCGCCGGCGGCTTCGAGCCCTGCGACCAGCGGCGCCGGCGGCTTGCTGTACGGCACCTCCCTCGACACCTCGGGCAACAAGCCGTCCAAGCCCCGCGAGGCGGCGACGGGCTCCGCCCAGCAGGAGGATGCGGTGCGCGCGAGCAGCCCGGGCAGCGCCAGCGACCTCGAGGCGAGCCGGCGGTCCGCCAGCGTTCCGGCCAACTACAGCGCCATCGCCAGCCTCCGGCAGGCGCTCCAGAAGCTGCCCGAGATCGCCGAATTGTCGCGCAACATCGTGTTCGAGACGACCAAGGAGGGCGTGAACGTCTCCCTCGTGGACGACGACGGCCGCTCGATGTTCCGCGAGGGCTCCGTCGAGCCCTACGAGCGCACCCGCCGCGTGCTGGAGGCGCTCGCGCCCGCCCTGCGCAAGCTGCCCAACCGCCTGTCCATCACCGGCCACACGGCCGCCGCGCGCCCGGGCTCGACGCGGGCCGGCGAGCCCTGGACCCTCACCGCCGGGCGGGCGCTCGCCGTGCGCGAGGTCCTGGCCGGTGCCGGGGTGCCCAACGACAACTTCGCGTCCGTGGTGGGACGCGCCGACACCGAGCCGGTCTTCCCCGACAATCCCTACATCGCGCCGAACCGGCGGGTGACGATCACCCTGCTCAGCGGGAGCCCGCCGGTGCCCCCGAACGTTCTCCGCTGACGACGGGGCGCCCGGCGCCCTCCGAGGCCGCAGCGTCTTCCCGCGCGCCGCTTTCCGCCCCGAGCGGACCGCTTGCGCCGCCTGAGCACCGCGACTCCGCCCGATCCGATCGTACCTTGACCGCGGGACCGGACCGGGCCACGCCCTGCGCCGCTCCCGCGTGCACCCAAGGACGGCATGGCCCCGACCACCCACCTCGCCCTGATCAACGTCTTCATCGGCGACATCCAGGGCGGCTTGGGACCGTTCCTCGGCACGTGGCTGGCCGAGGCCGGATCGTGGAGCCCGGCCCGCGTCGGCCTCGTCACCACCCTGGTCGGGTTCGGCACGCTGCTGCTCTCCGGCCCGTTCGGCGCGCTGGTCGACCGGGTCGGGCGGCCGCGGCTGCTGATCGCCGCGGCCTGCACCGCGATCCTCGCCGGCACGCTGCTGCTGCTGCCGGCCCGCGCCTTCGCCTTCGTGTTCACGGCGCAACTGCTGGCGGCGGCCGGCGGCACGCTGCTGCTGCCGGCGGTGACCGCGCTGACCCTCGGGATCGTCGGCAAGGACCGGTTCCCGGGCCAGCAGGGGCGCAACCAGGCCTTCAACCACGTCGGCATCCTGATCGCCGCCGGCGCCATCACGCTGGGCACCGCCCGGTTCGGGTCGGCGATCGCCTTCTGGGTGCTCGGCCTGATGGCGGTGCTGGCGATCGCCGCCGCGCTGACCACCCCGGCCTCGGCCTGGAGCCAGCGCCGCGCGGTCGGCTGGACGGAGCCCGGTGGGGAAGACGGAGCGGAGGAGGCGCCGCAGCGGGCCGGCATCCGCGCCGTGCTCGGCGACCGCCGGCTGCTGGTGCTCGCCTGCGCGCTGACGCTGTTCAACCTCGGCAGCGGCGGCATGCTCTCGCTGCTCGGCCAGAAGCTCGTCGCCACCGCCGTCAGCGCGACGCACTGGACCGCGATCTACGTGATGGTGGCCCAGCTCACGATGGTGCCGGTGGCGCTGTTTTCCGGCTCGCTCGCCGACCGGCGCGGCCGGCGCAAGCTGCTGCTGGCGGCCTTCGCGGTGCTGCCGGTGCGCGCCGCGCTCTCGGCCTTCGTCGACGACCCGACCTGGCTGATCGCGGCCGAGATCCTCGACGGCGTCGCCTCCGGCATCGTCGGCGTGGCGGTGCCGGTGGTGGTCGCCGACCTGACCTGGGGCTCGGGCCGGACGCAGACGGCGCTCGGCACCGTCAACGCGGTGCAGGGCATCGGCGGCGCGCTCTCGGCCTGGTACGGCGGCCTCGCCTTCGGCCTGCTCGGCTGGACCGGCGCGTTCCTGGCGCTCGGCGCGCCGGCGCTGGCGGCGCTCGCCCTGGTGATCTGGTTCGACGCGACGCCCGAGCCCGGCCGGCGCTCGCGGCGGCGCCAGGCCCGCACCCTGCACCCCGCGACGTGATCCCGGAACTGCGGGATCGCGCGCGGGTTCACGCTCGCGCATCGGGTGGCACGAAACGTGACGCGCCGGGGCGCGACAGGCCCCGTGTCGGCCGGTCGCATCGCCCCGACGCGCGGCCGCCGGCACCTTACCCCCTCCCCTCCTTGCCCGCCCCTTGCCCGAGACAACACGGAAACGGCCCCCCCCATGCGCGACGACGCCACCGGACGCACCCTCACCGCCCACGAATCGCGCGAGACGCCCTGGCTCAGCGTGGTGCTGGGCTACGGGCCGATGCTGCCGCTGGCGGCCGGCGCCGCCGCCGCCTGGTGGATGCGCGGCCAGCCGCTCGACTACCTCGTCGCCCTGATGACGATCCTCTACGGCGCCGCGATCCTGCTGTTCCTGGCGGGCGTCCGCCGCGGCGTCAGCTTCCGCACCGAGGGCGGCCCGACGGTGATGCAGATCGCGACGATGCTCGGGCTGTTCGTGCTCGGGCTCTCCGCCCTCGTCACCGTGGTGATGGGCAAGGCGATCCCGGCGCTCGGCCTCCTGATCGTCGGCTACGCCGCCATCGCCGTGCTCGACCCGATCGCCGCGCGCGCCGGCGAGGCGCCGCTGTTCTTCGCCCGCCTGCGCCCGCTGCAGATGCCGATCGCGGTGATCAGCCTCGCGGCCCTGCTCTGGCTGAAGTGGATCTCGCCGTACTAGGTCGCCGCGTCGACCCACCGGGCGCGTCGCCAACCGTGCATCCCCTCGCCCCGCACGCGGGGAGAGGGCCGTGTCTCCCCCTTGTCGGGGAGCACGGCGAGGCGGCAGCCGACGGTGAGGGGGCTTCGACCGAGGAGCCTCCTCCGATCGCACCCCCTCACCCTCGCTTCGGCTTCGCCGCCGCTGCTCAGCGGCACGACGAGGTGCCGCTGAGCCTCTCCCCGCGTGCGGGGAGAGGGGCTCCCCGCGATCCATCTGCGGGCGTCGTGCCATGCCGTCGGGATCCTGTCGCGCGACGCCGTCGCCAAGCCGCCGGCTTGCCGCTGCCCCCGCCGCCGCGATACAGCCCGGCGACCCCCGAAGCGCGCGATCGAAACGAACCGTCATGTCCAAGGCCGATTCCAACACCGGCGAGAAGCCCGGCCTGAAGGCCCGCCTGCCGCGCGGCTTCGTCGATCGCCGCGCCGCCGAGATCGCGGCGCAGGGGCGGATGCTGGAGACGATCCGGGCGACGTTCGAGCTCTACGGCTTCGAGGCGCTGGAGACCCCGTTCGTCGAGTACACCGAGGCGCTGGGCAAGTTCCTGCCCGACCTCGACCGCCCGAACGAGGGCGTGTTCTCATTCCAGGACGACGACGAGGCCTGGCTCTCGCTCCGCTACGACCTGACCGCGCCGCTCGCCCGCCACGTGGCCGAGAACTTCGACGCGATCCCCAAGCCCTATCGCAGCTTCCGCAACGGGTTCGTCTTCCGCAACGAGAAGCCGGGGCCGGGCCGCTTCCGCCAGTTCATGCAGTTCGACGCCGACATCGTCGGCGCGCCGTCGGTCGCCGCCGATGCCGAGGCCTGCATGCTGATGGCCGACACGCTGGACCGGCTCGGGCTCGCCGGCCGGTACGTGATCAAGGTCAACAACCGGAAGGTGCTGGACGGCGTGCTCGCGACGATCGGGCTCGCCGGCGACGCCCAGGCCGGGCAGCGCCTGACCGTGCTGCGCGCGATGGACAAGTTCGACAAGTTCGGCACCGAGGGCGTGCGCCTGCTGCTCGGCCCCGGCCGCAAGGACGAATCGGGCGACTTCACCAAGGGCGCCGGGCTCGATTCCGGCCAGGCCGACAAGGTGATCGCGCTGCTGCTCGGCGGCGGCTCGGACACGGCGCCCGAGCGCTTCGCCTTCGTCGACGCGCTGCTCTCGGCCTTCGGCGAGAACGAGACCGCGCGGGCCGGCATCGAGGAGCTTCGGACGATCGCCACGCTGGTCGACGCGGCCGGCTACGGCGTCGACCGCATCCGCGTCGACCCCTCCGTGGTGCGCGGGCTCGAATACTACACCGGCCCGGTCTACGAGGCCGAGCTGACCTTCCCCGTCGTCAACGAGGACGGGCAGACCGTGCGCTTCGGCTCGGTCGCCGGCGGCGGGCGCTACGACGGGCTCGTCGGGCGGTTCCGCAGCGAGCCGGTGCCGGCCACCGGCTTCTCCATCGGCGTGTCGCGGCTGTTCTCGGCGCTGCAGCTCACCGGCAGCCCGCTCGTCGAGGCGGCGGCGAAGCCCGGCCCGGTGGTGGTGCTGGTGCTCGACCGCGACGAGATCGCCGCCTACCAGCGGCTCGTCGCCACCCTGCGGCAGGCCGGCATCCGGGCCGAGCTCTACCTCGGCGGGGCCGGGATGAAGGCGCAGATGAAGTATGCCGACCGCCGCGGCAGCCCGGTGGCGATCATCCAGGGCTCGAACGAGCGCGCGGCCGGCGAGGTCCAGGTCAAGGACCTCATCGCCGGCGCCGAGGCCGCCCGCAACATCGCCAGCAACGCCGAGTGGAAGGCCGCCCGGCCGGCGCAGTTCTCCTGCCCGGAGGCCGAGATGGTCGCCCGCGTGCGCGAGGTGCTGGCCCAGCACTTTTCGGACGAGGCCTGAAGGCAAGCGCCAACGGTCAGACTCTCCCTCCCCCGCACCCCAGTCGGGCCTGCCCGACTCGGGCACACGGGATGCGGATCTCGGGCGAGCCCGAGATCCGTCGGGGGAGGGAAGAGCGGCGGCTCCCTCAGCGCGGGCAGCCGGCGGCGCGTTCCCGGCGCTGGATCTCGGCGACCTTGGCGCGGTTTCGCGCCGGGAGCGGCACGTCGGCGATGTCGCGGTAGCGGCCGCCGGCCTTGCCGAAGGCGCGGAGCCCGCGCGGCGTGCGGCAAGCAGCAGCCGGCCTCGGCGTAGACCGCGTTGCGCACGCCCCGGAGCGCGTCGCGAGGGACTTCCGCCCGCGCCGGCGCGGCGAGGAGCGGCCAAGTCTTCAGGGCCAACGTCGCCAGGGCCAAGGTCGCCAGGGCCCAGGTCGCCAGGGCCAAGGTCGCCGGGAGGAAGGCGAGGGGGGCGCGCATCGGAGCCGGTTCCCATCGGGTCGGGGACCCATCAGAGCCGGTGCGCCGGGCGCCGCACGGCCGCCGCGTCCCACAGGTTCGCCCCTGCGTGTTCATTCGCGCCCGTGCGCGGCGGCGGGGCGGTCGCCAAGCCCGGTTCCGGTTGCTACAGAACCGCTCGACGACGACGGGCAGGATCATGACGCGACCGCAGGCAGGAGAGATGGGGGCGGACGGGCTCGCGCAGGCGCGGCTCTCGGCGCATCTCGCGCAGGGCGGCTACCGCTTCGTGACGCCGCCGGTGCTGCAGCCGGTGGAGCCGTTCCTGGAACTGTCCGGCGAGGACATCCGCCGGCGCATCTTCGTGACGCAGGGCTCGGACGGGGCCGAGCTGTGCCTGCGGCCGGAGCTGACGATCCCCGTCTGCCGCCTGCATCGCGCGCAGGCCGAGGGGCAGGCGGCCGATTACAGCTATTGCGGCCCGGTCTTCCGGCTGGCGGCCGACGAGCCCGACGAGTTCCTGCAGGCCGGCATCGAATCGATCGGCCGCACCGACACGCCGGCCGCCGATGCCGAGGTGCTCGGCATCGCGCTGGAAGGCCTCGCCCTGTTCGGGCACGCGGCGCCGGGCGTGCGCCTCGGCGACATGGGGCTCACGGTGGCGCTGCTGGAGGCCCTGAGCGTGCCGCCGGCCGCCAAGCGCCGGACGCTGCGGGCGCTCGCGGCCGGGCGCTCGCTCGACGCGGTCACCAACGCCGCCCAGCCCGAGGACCCGCATGCGGGCCTGCTCGCCGCGATCCAGGGCCAGGACCCGCGCGGCGTCCGCGCCTTCGTCGAGGACGTGCTGGCGATCGCCGGGATCTCGGCGGTGGGCGGGCGCAGCGCCAGCGAGATCGCCGAGCGGTTCCTGGCCAAGGCCGCAGCCCAGGCCAACGGCGGCGCCGGCCTGAACGCCGAGAACCGTGCGCTCGTCGACCGCTACCGCGCGATCGGGGGCGACCCGGACGCCGCCGCCCGCGACCTGCGGGCCCTCGTCCGCGACGCGGGCCTGCGCCACGACGCGCTCGAGGCGGCGCTCGACCTGTTCGAGGAGCGCAACGGCTTCATCGCCGCCCGCGGCCTGGCGCTCGAGGGTTTTCGCTTCTCCGGCGCCTTCGCGCGCAACCTCGACTACTATACCGGCTTCATCTTCGAGGTGACGGCGACGACGGACCGCGCCGGCCCGGTGCTGGTCGGCGGCGGCCGCTACGACGGGCTCCTGACCCATCTCGGCAGCGCGACCGCGCAGCCGGCGGTCGGCTGCACCTTCTGGGTCGACCGCGTCGCGCGCTGGGTCGATCCCGCGGCGGGAGCCGGCCGACCCGTGGCGGGAGCCGCCCGATGAGCGAGACCATGGACATCCCGGACGCCCCCCTGGTGCTGGCCGTGCCCTCCAAGGGCCGGCTGCAGGAGAACGCCGCCGCTTTCTTCGGACGCGCCGGCCTGCGCCTGGCGCAGGGGGCGGGCGCGCGCGACTACCGCGGCAAGCTCGTGGGCGTGGCCGGCGTCGAGGTGCGCTACCTCTCCGCCTCCGAGATCGCGAGCCAGCTCGCCTCGGGCGCGGCCCATCTCGGCATCACCGGCGAGGACCTGATCCGCGAGACGCTGCCCGACGCGCACGGCCAGGTCGAGCTCCTGACGCCGCTCGGCTTCGGCAACGCCACCGTCGTGGTGGCCGTGCCCCAGGCCTGGATCGACGTGCGCGCCATGGCCGACCTCGACGAGGTCGCCGCCGAGATGCGCGCCCGCCACGGACGGCGCCTGCGCATCGCCACGAAGTACGTCAACCTCACCCGCCGCTTCTTCGCGGAGAAGGGGGTGGCCGACTACCGGATCGTGGAGAGCCTGGGCGCCACCGAGGGCGCGCCGGCCGCGGGCTCGGCCGAGATCGTGGTCGACATCACCACCACCGGCGCGACGCTGGCCGCCAACGCCCTGAAGATCCTCGACGACGGGGTGATCCTGCGCTCGGAGGCCAACCTCGTCGCCTCGCTCAACGCGCCCTGGGGCGCCCACCAGCGCGACGCGCTGCGCGCCGTGCTCGGCCGGATCGCCGCCGAGGAGCGGGCGCGGACCACCCGCGAGGTCCGCGCCGCGATGCCGGATTCCGGCGCGATCGACCTCGCCAGCATCAGCGGCCTGCACGAGGCCGAGCTGCCCTACGGCGCCCCGCGCGGGGCCGACGGCGAGATCGTGATGCGCTGTCCCGCGGACGCGGTGTTCGACCTCGCCGACGCCCTGGTCCGGGCCGGCGCCAGGGCCGTCACCGTGCGCCGGATCGACTACGCCTTCGCCGCCGAGAACCCCCTGGCGGAGCGGCTCCTGGCGCGGCTGTAGCGGCTGCAATCTGGCAAGACGCCCCGTGCCGTGCTCGATGTCTTCTCGTGGGCGACACGGTGACAATCTGCCTGCCGTAGCACTGCCGTCCCCCATCGATGGCAGGAGCGCATTGCGGGGTTCCAGCAGGCCCCGCCCCACGGCGTGAGGAGGCTTCGGCCACTTTTCGCATGTCAGAGGGCGGCCCGGATGAGCGGGTACGGCTTGCGCAACTCCCGTCTCATGTCCCGGTCCCGCATCGTTGGGACCACCAACCGGTCGCCTATTGCGGCCCCTGCTTGGCGAATTCCGACTGCACCGCGCGCAGCACCGTCAGGCGCGCGTCGTAGATCGCCTTGAGGCAGGCGGTGTCGGCGGCGCAGGCGCGGCGCTCGGCGAGCCAGGTCTCCTGGTCGTCGCGCAGCTTGGCGCGGCCGCCCATCGGCAGCACCTCCTTCAGGATCTCGAAGCGGGTCGCCATCTCGACGTCGCGGTCGTTCAGGGCGAGCGTGGTGCAGACCGCCCGCTCGTCGGCGGCCTTCGCCGCCTCGCAGTCGAAGCTCGCGGCCCGGGCCGGCCCGGCGGCCAGCAGGAGGGCGAGGACGGGCAGGACAGGCAGGACGAGGCTCGGCTTGATGGCGAAGGTCATGGCGGTCCAACGGGGTGCGGCGGCGATGCGTTCGCCATCGCATGCCGGCAGGGTTAGCCGAATGGAAAGATCGCTTCTTTCGGAGCCGCCGACAGAACGGCCCCCTGCGGTCGCAGCCGCGTCGGGCGGGGGATGGCTCGACCTCCGCCGACGATCTCCGGACCGCGATCGCCCCGCTCTCGCCGCCCCGGTGTTGCCGCCCTCCTCGACCCGCCCCGGAGGCGGACGGCCTCCCGTCGACCGCCGCACCGCCCTCGCCGGCATCGCGTTCGGGCGGCGCTCGGGCCTGCCCTGCACGCTGAGACCGGATTCGGGATCGGCCAGATCATCTCCCCGCCCGGACAGCTTCCAACCAGCGGTAGTTCATGCCGGATTAACACGCTGCGAGGTGTGATCGCGGTGCGACGTGCGGAACAAGCGTCGCTCCTTGAGGTGTTCCCATGAAGATCAAGAGCAAGACTTCCACCATCAAGTCGGTATCTGTCGCGCTCGGCGCGCTCGTCCTCCTGAATACGGGCGCTTGCGCTCAGTACGCGTCGGATCAGGCCGCGCACGCCGCCGACGTCCGCGCCATCCAGGCCCGACGCGATCAGCATGCCGCCAACGTCGCGGCGCTGTACGGGGATTACGCGGCGGCCGATGCCTACGCGCACGCCGCCCATGTTCGCCGCGTTCAGTCCTACCGGGACGCCGGGTACGCGCAGCGGCTCCGGTACTGGGGCTACTGAGGTCCGGATCGATCGTCTGCCGCCAGCCGATCGATGTGCGCGCCGAGCCGGGACGACGGATCGTCCCGACCCGGCGCGCGGACGCGGCCGCACGGCGATCGAAGATGTCTTTCCATCCGGCATCCATCGCGCTCGAACATGCCCTAGAGGCCGGGCTTCACGATCACCAGCACGACGATGACGATCATCAGCAGCGTCGGCACCTCGTTGAGCACCCGGTAGAACTTATGGCCGCGGGTGTTCCGGTCGGCGGCGAAGTCCTTGACCATCCGGGCGAGCCAGCCGTGGATGCCGGTCATCGCCAGCACCAGCAGGAACTTCGCCTGCAGCCACCCGGTGACGTAGGCGCCGCTGGTCCAGGCCAGCGTCAGCCCGAGCACCCAGGTGACGATCATCGCCGGGTTCATGATCGCCTTGAGCAGGCGCCGCTCCATCACCTTGAACGTCGCCGACTGCGCCGCCGCGCCCGGGCCGGGGGGGAGGGCGGCGTGATAGACGAACAGCCGCGGCAGGTAGAGCATCCCGGCCATCCACGCGATCACCGCGACGACGTGGAACGCCTTGATCCAGGGATAGAGGGTGTCGAGCACGGGCGAGGGTTCCGGATGGGATGGTCGGGCAGGGCGCACGTCTCCGACATCGCACGGATAGGGCGCGTTTCCCCTCTCCCCGCACGCGGGGAGAGGCCCACAGGCACCTCGTCGTGCCTGTGGGAAGCGGCGGCGAAGCCGAAGCGGCGGTGAGGGGGCGCGGACGAACGAGGCTCCTCCGTCGAAGCCCCCTCACCGTCGGCTGCCGCCTCGCCGCGACGACGACGAGGTCGTCGCGGCCCTCTCCCCGCAGGCGGGGCGAGGGGATGCGCGGCCTCTCGGGAGCTTTTCAGGAGGACGGCGAGCCGCCCCTCAACCGCGCCAGCATCTGCTCCACGTGGGCCACCGGCGTCTGCGGGGTGATGCCGTGGCCGAGGTTGAAGATGTGCGGCAGGCCGCGGGTGGCCTCGAGCACCGCGTCGACGGCGGCGTCGAGGGCCGCGCCGCCTTCGATGAGCGTGTCGGGGTGGACGTTGCCCTGGGTCACCGTCGTCGCCGGCACCCGGTCGCGCAGGGCCTTGAGGTCGATTGACCAGTCGACGCCGACCGCGTCGGCGCCGGTCTCGGGCACCACCCGGGCATGGCCCTCGAGCCCGGCGCCGCGGCAGAACACGATGATCTTCGCATCCGGCACCTCGGCGCGGATGCCGGCGACCATCCGGGCGATCGGCCCGAACGACCAGCGGCTCAGCGCGTCGCGCTCGGTCTCCTCGGGGAGCGCGCTGTCGGAGACGTCGCCCACCGGCTCGACCAGCGCCGTGCCCGGCGGCAGCGCCGGCGGCAGCGTGCCGGCATGCGACTCGAAGATCTGCACCGCGTCGGCGCCGGCCCGGAGCTGGCGCACGAGGTAGGCGGTCTGCACCGTGACCAGGCGGTCGATCAGCGCGTCGACCAGGCCCGTGTCGGCCTCGGCCAGCGCACGGGCGGGCGCGAGGTCCGGCGTGCCCCGTCCCCCGATCATGTAGCTCGCCACCGTCCAGGGGCCCCCGCAGAAGCCCAGGAGCGTGGTCTCGGGCGGCAGCTCCGCCCGCAGGCGCCGCACCGTCTCGAAGACCGGCGCGAGATGGGCGAAGATCGCCGGGTCGTCGGCCTGGCGCAGGCGCTCGAACGCGGCCCGGCCTTCGAGCGGATCGAGGCGCGGCCCCTCGCCCTCGACGAAGCGGACGTCCTGCCCGAGGGCGTGCGGGATCACGAGGATGTCCGAGAACAGGATCGAGGCCTCGAAGCCGAAGCGCCGGATCGGCTGCAGCGTGACCTCGACGGCGAAGTCCGGGCTGTAGCAGAGGTCCAGGAACGAGCCGGCCTCCGCCCGCGTCGCCCGGTACTCCGGCAGGTAGCGCCCGGCCTGGCGCATCATCCAGGCGGGGGGCGGCGAGACCGCCTCGCCGGCGAGCACCCTGAGGACCTTGCGGTCGGGACCACCCTGCACCGTGCCCTGCGTGGCCATCCTGTCCCCCAATGCCGCCTCCCGTTCCGCCCTGCCGGGCTCAGGTCTCTTTCTCGAAAGGCCCGTTCGTCCGGTCCCCGTCACGGCGCGACGAGGCCGTCCCCAGGCCGGCTCTATCTTAGAGAAGAGAGATTCTAGGACTCTGTTTTTTCTCTTGGAGGCTGAGTCACGGGATCGCAACCGTGTCCACAGGCTCTCCCGGCCGCAACGCCGTTAAGCAGGCTTTAACGGATTGCCGCTAATGTCTGCGATAGGCCAGTCCCGCCAGCGCCTTGCGCGGTGCGACGGAGCCGTGCGCGTGCCTGCGTCCCGGATTCTCCCAGGCGCACGGATTCCGCCATGCCGATGATGACGGCCTGTTGACGCCGGAGTCGATGGATTTCGCGGTCTCCGGCTGGACCGGGCCGGCGGGCCATCCTATCCACACTCATCGACTCCCCTGACGGCCGGCGGTGGATAAGGACGTTTCGTCCCTTTTTCCCGATTCCGAGGAGACCGGATGCTTCGAGCGGCCGCGCGTTCCGACATCGTCTCCTCCGGCCGCCGGATGCGGTCGGCGCCCTGCGGGGACGCGTGCGGGCGGCGAGGGGCACGGATATGAGCCGCAGCTACTTCCACCTCCACCTCGTCTCGGATTCCACCGGCGAGACCCTGATCAACGTCGGCCGCGCGGCCGCCGCGCAGTACGAGGGCGTCTCGGCGATCGAGCACGTCTACCCGCTGGTGCGCTCCGGGCCGCAGCTCGAGCGGGTGATCTCGGAGATCCAGGCGGCGCCGGGCCTCGTGCTCTACACCCTCGTCGGCGGCGATCTCGGCGAGCGGCTGGAGAGCGCGTGCCGGGAATCGAGCTCGCCCTGCCTCTCGGTGCTGCAGCCGGTGCACAACCTGCTGCAATCCTACCTCGGCACCCAGAAGGCGGCGCGGCCGGGGGCGCAGCACACGCTCAACGCGGAGTACTTCAAGCGCATCGACGCGATGAACTTCACCCTGGCCCACGACGACGGCAACCTGCCCGACGACCTCGAGGAGGCCGACGTGATCCTGATCGGGGTCAGCCGCACCTCGAAGACGCCGACGGGGATCTACCTCGCCAACCGCGGGCTCAAGACCACCAACCTGCCGCTCGTGCCCGGCATGCCGCTGCCGCCGGCGCTGGAGCGGGTGCGCAAGGCCCTCGTCGTCGGGCTGATCGCGTCGCCCGAGCGCATCGTCCAGATCCGCCAGAACCGGCTGCTCAGCCTCAAGGCCGACGATTCCTCGATGTACGTCGACAAGGACGCGGTCGCCGACGAGATCACCGCCTCGCGCCGCCTGTTCAGCAAGAACCGCTGGCCGACCATCGACGTCACCCGCCGCTCGATCGAGGAGACCGCCGCCGCGATCCTCGACCTCTACCGCGACCACCGGCTGAAGTTCATCGCGGCGTGAGGCCGGCCCTCAGCCCGCCCTGCTGCCGGCCGGGCGGATGCTGAGCTCCAGGCCCGAGGCCCGGAGCACGCCCATGAAGGTCGCGAGCTGCGGATTCCCGCGGTTCGACAGGGCGCGATAGAGGCTTTCCCGCGATCGGCCGGTCGCCTGGGCGATCCGGGCCATTCCGTGGGCGCGCGCCGCCTTCCGGCAAGGACGCGCGGGCGGCGTATCGCCGGCGTGAGCAGCGATGCAGCTTCGAAGCGACACTTCGTCGGCCCGATGCTGGGCCCGCGGCCCGTCCCGCAACGCACACCCGCCCGCACCCACCCCGTTGACCACCCGCTAACCCGGGTCGCGGTAGACCCGTCTCGGGGCCAGCGTCGCGTATCGGTCCCGCCGGCCTCGTCGCCCGGTTCATCCCGGACGGCGGGGCTTTGCGCGTCGCGCCCGGCGACGATCGGCTTGCGGGCGCGCGCCGATCCGTGACACTCCGGCGGGATGCAGCCTTCCTCCCCCTGGCTCGGGTCCGCGCCGCTCCTCCTCGCCTCGACCAGCCCGACGCGGCGGATGCTGCTGGAGAGCGCCGGCCTGGCCGTCGAGACGACGGCGCCGGGCGTCGACGAGCGCGCGGTCGAGGCGGCCTGCGCCGGCCCGGATCCCGAGACTTCGTCCGGGACCCTTTCGCCCGAGGCCTTGGCGCTGCGGCTCGCCGAGGCCAAGGCGGTGGCGGTCGCCGGGCGGCATCCCGGCCGCGTCGTCGTCGGGGCCGACCAGGTGCTCGCCTGCGACGGCGCGGTGTTCCACAAGCCCGCGGGCCTGGACGCGGCGCGCGCGCAGCTGGCGCGCCTGGCCGGGCGCACCCACCTCCTGCACGCGGCGGTCGCCCTGGCGCAGGACGGCGCGGTCGAAAGCTTCGTCGAGACCGCGCGCCTGACCCTGCGCCCGCTCGATCCCCGGGCGATCGCGACTTATGTGGCGCTGGCGGGCGCGGAGCGCGTGCGGGCGAGCGTCGGCGGCTACCAGCTCGAAGGGCTCGGCATCCACCTGTTCGAGCGGGTCGAGGGCGACCACAGCACCATCCTGGGCCTGCCGCTGCTGCCGCTGCTCGCGCGGCTGCGGGCCAAGGGCCTCCTGGCATTCTAGGGACGCGACATGGCGGGACACGATCACCACGACCCTGCCGGGCACCGGCATCCCGATGCGGGGCACGACCGGGGCCACGACCATGCCGGCCATGATCACGGTGCGCATGACCACGCGGGTCACGACCATGCCGGGCACAGCCATGCCGGACATGGTCATGGTGGCCACGGCCACGTCCACGCGCCGGCGAGCTTCGGACGTGCCTTCGCCATCGGCATCGGGCTCAACGCCGCCTTCGTGGTGATCGAAGCCGGCTATGGATGGGCCGCCAACTCGATGTCGCTGGTGGCCGATGCCGGCCACAACCTTTCCGACGTGCTCGGGCTGGTGGCCGCCTGGGTCGCCTCGGTGCTGGTCAAGCGCCGCTCGACCGCGCGCTTCACCTACGGCCTGCGCGGCTCGTCGATCCTGGCTGCCCTGTTCAACGCCGTGTTCCTGCTCGTCGCCACCGGCGCGATCCTGTGGGAGGCGGTCTCGCGCCTGATTCATCCCGAGCCGGTGGCCGGCACCACGGTGATGGTGGTGGCCGGCCTCGGCATCCTGGTGAACGGGGTCACCGCCTGGCTGTTCGCGTCGGGTGCCAAGGGCGACATCAACATCCGCGGCGCCTTCCTGCACATGGCCGCCGACGCGGCGGTCTCGGCCGGCGTCGTGCTCGCCGGCCTGATCATCCTCGCCACCGGCCTCGACTGGATCGACCCCGCCGTCAGCCTCGTCGTCGCCGGGCTCATCGTCTGGGCGACCTGGGGCCTGCTGCGCGACAGCGTCGCGATGTCCCTCGACGCGGTGCCGCCGGGCATCGACCCGGACGCGGTGCGCGCCTATCTCGGCGCCCGTCCCGGGGTCTCGGGCCTGCACGACCTCCACATCTGGCCGATGAGCACCACCGAGATCGCGCTGACGGCCCATCTCGTGATGGCGGACGGCCATCCGGGCAACGGCTTCCTCGTGGAGATCGCCGAGGCCCTGCGCGCCCGCTTCGGCATCGCCCACGCCACGGTGCAGATCGAGGAGGCCGGCGGGCCGCCCTGCCTCCTCGCGCGGGAGTGCGTCGCGTGAGGCGCGCCTTCGTCGTCGGCCACCCGATCGCGCATTCGCGCTCGCCGCTGATCCACGGGCACTGGCTGGCCGAGCACGGGATCGCCGGCAGCTACGCGCGCATCGCCGTCGCGCCGGCGGACTTCGCCGAGTTCTTTCGCCGGCTACCGGAATCGGGTTTTGCCGGCGGCAACGTCACGATCCCGCACAAGGAGGCGGCCTTCGCGCTGAGCGACAGCCTGACGCCGCGGGCGCGGGCGATCGGCGCGGTCAACACGCTGGTCGTCGGCGCCGACGGGCGCATCGCCGGCGACAACACCGACGCGCCGGGCTTCGCCGCGCATCTCGACCGGAACCTCGGCGAAGGCTGGCCCGAGCGGGCCGGCACCGCGCTGGTGCTCGGGGCCGGCGGGGCGGCGCGCGCCATCGTCGTCGGCCTGGCCGAGCGCGGCCTGGCGCGGATCGTGGTCGCCAACCGCACCCGCGAGCGGGCAGAGGCCGTGGCGGCCTTGGCCCCCGGCATCGCCACCGCGATCGCCTGGGACGCGATCCCAGAGGCGATGCCGGAGGCCGGGCTCCTGGTGAACACCACCGCCCTCGGCATGGCCGGCCAGCCGCCGCTCGGCCTCGACCTCGGCCCGCTGCCGGCCCGCGCGGCGGTGGCCGACATCGTCTACGTGCCGCTGGAGACGCCGCTGCTTGCCGCCGCCCGCGCCCGCGGCCTTGCCGCCGTCGACGGGCTCGGGATGCTGCTGCACCAGGCCGTGCCCGGCTTCGAAGCCTGGTTCGGCGTGCGCCCGGCGGTGACGGAGGCCCTGCGCGCCGTCGTCGTGGCCGACCTGCCGGGATAGATTGGCCTGGATGAGCGACACCGCGCGCAAAAAACCGTTCGTGCTCGGGCTCACCGGCTCGATCGGCATGGGAAAGTCCGCCACCGCGGCGATGTTCGCCGCCCGCTTCGTGCCGGTGCACGACGCCGACGCGGCGGTGCATGCGCTCTACGGGCCGGGCGGCGCGGCGGCTGAGGCGATCGGCGCCGCCTTCCCCGGCACGCTCGCGCCCGACGGCGGCGTCGACCGCACCCGCCTGCGCGAGGCGGTGCTCGGGCGGCCGGACAGGCTCGCGACGCTGGAAGGGCTGGTCCATCCGCTGGTCCGCGCCGCCGGCCACGCCTTCGTCGAGCGCCACGCGGCCGCGCCGCTGGTGCTGCTCGACGTGCCCCTGCTCTACGAGACCGGCGGCGAGACCCGCTGCGACGCCGTCCTCGTGGTCACCGCGCCGCCCGCGGTGCAGCGCGCCCGGGTGCTCGCCCGCCCCGGCATGACCGAGGCCGCCTTCGAGGCGATCCGCGCCAAGCAGATGCCGGACGCCGAGAAGCGGGCGCGGGCCAACTACGTGATCGACACGAGCCTCGGCTTCGCCGCCGCCGAGGCGGAGGTGGCGCGGATCGTCGCGCGGATATCCGACCAGGCGGGACATCGCTGACGTGGCTCCAGCGATTAACTTGGTCCTAACCCATTCGCGATAAAATGCCGGATCAATAAGAATTAACGCATCACCGTTAATGATTGCCTTCGAATCAGGAGGCGGTGCTGCATGTCGAAACGCCTGGAAGCGATGCGGGCCAATCCCGCGGCTGGGTGGACCGTGTCGGACATCGCTGCGCTCTGCGCCGAGTTCGACGTAGCTTGCCATCCACCACGGGGCGGCGGTTCGCACTATCGGGTCGGCCACCGGTCGCAATTCGAAAAGTTGACGATCCCCGCCGCTCGGCCGATTAAGGGGTGGTATATCCGCGAACTTGTTCGGTTCATCGACAAGGTCGGAGCCGCGCCATGAGCGAACTCACCTACCCCGTGGTGATCTCCCCACTGACCCAGGACGACGGCGGCGGCTTCGCTGCGACCGTGCCCGATCTCCCCGGCTGCATGTCGGACGGCGAGACGCCCGAGGAAGCGCTCGTGAACGTCCGCGACGCGATCGACGCGTGGATCGCCATGGCTCGCGAGCTCGGTCATGCCGTGCCCCCTCCCTCGCACGCGCTGCAGCGGGCTGTCGGCTGAACGGCACGCGCCGTCCTCGGCCGACGTCCGCCGCCGCCCGACGGCGTTCGGTTCCTCCACAGGGGGCGATATTTCGTCGGGAGCCGATGCGGGGGCGGCGGGTTGGCAGCCCAGGGGCCGCCTGCCGTCGCGGGCCGCCCGCGACGCACCCGAAGGACATCCGCCATGGCCACCAAGCCGAAGACGCTGCACGATGCGTTCTACGAGACGTTGAAGGACGTCTACTACGCCGAGAAGCAGTCGGTGAAGGCGCTCAAGAAGTCGGCCAAGGCCGCCGAGCATGCCGAGCTCCGCCAGGCCTTCGAGACCCATGCCGAGGAGAGCGCCAACCAGGTCGAGCGGCTCGGCCAGGTGTTCGAGATCATCGGCAAGCCGGCCCGCGCCAAGACCTGCGAGGCGATGCAGGGCATCACCTCCGAGATGGAGGAGGACCTGGAGGATTTCGGCGACAGCCCCGCCGCCGACGCGGTGCTGGCGGCCTGCGCCCAGGCGGTCGAGCACTACGAGATCGCCCGCTACGGCACCCTGAAGACCTGGGCCGCCCAGCTCGGCTACGCCGACGCGGCCAAGCTCCTCGACGAGACCCTGCAGGAGGAGAAGAAGACCGACGCGCTGCTCTCGGAGATCGCCGAGAAGCTCAACCTCGATGGCACCGAGCCGACCGAGGAGCCCGCCGGCAAGAAGGGCGGCCGCAAGGCGGCGTAGGCGCGCACCGAACGACCCCGTCCCCGCATCGCAGCGGGCGACGCGCCCCCTCTCCCGCACGGGGGAGGGGGCGCGTCGTGCGTCGAGCGATCCGGTCCTGCGGGGATTGGCCGATCCGGCCATCCGCTTCGAGACGGCTTTCTCACCTCTCGGTTCGAGACCGACCCTGCCATCCCGGGGCTGCGCAGCAGAGCCCGGGATCCGGAGCCGCCGCCGGCGCCATCTTCAGCGCGACCTGCGGTTCTGGATGCCGGGCAGGTCCGCGGCGCCCCGGGATGACGACGGCGGGTTCCGCGACCGCGACGCCCATCGCTCCGATCCGCCCGCTCCGCGCGAGCCCCCGGTCGGAGCGAGGCCTCGGAAACCCACCCCCTTGAGCCGGCATCGAAAACGCGATATGCGTGGTCTGCCCTCCTAAAAAAAGCGCCGCCGCCGCATCCGTGAGCCCCCGGGGCTCCGCCCAGACGATGCACGGGTCCGCCGCAACCGTTTGCGGCCAGACATCCGGCGCCCTCTCCCGATTGCCAGGCTCCCTGCCTCAACCTTCGCTTTCGTCGGTTCAAGACATCCCATGAACGAACAGTCCGACGTCTCCGCCCTCGCGGACATCCCAGGCTCGAACTTGCCCGACTCGAACTTGCCCGACCCGACCCCGTCGACCGAGGGCGCACTCGCGGCCTCCGACCTCGACGCCATGCGCGAGGTCAAGCTCCAGGACCTCAAGTCCAAGACGCCGACCGACCTGATCGCCTTCGCCGAGGAGGTCGAGGTCGAGAACGCCTCGACCATGCGCAAGGCCGAGCTGATGTTCGCGATCCTGAAGCAGCTCGCGGCCAAGGAGGTCGAGATCATCGGCGCCGGCACCTGCGAGGTGCTGCAGGACGGGTTCGGCTTCCTGCGCTCGTCGGAATCGAACTACCTGCCGGGCCCGGACGACATCTACATCTCGCCGACCCAGATCCGCCGCTTCGGCCTGCGCACCGGCGACACGGTCGAAGGCCCGATCCGCGGCCCCAAGGACGGCGAGCGCTACTTCGCGCTGCTCAAGGTCAACACGATCAACTTCGAGAACCCGGAGAAGATCAAGCACAAGGTCCACTTCGACAACCTGACGCCGCTGTTCCCGACCCAGCGCTTCAAGCTGGAGCTCGACGCGCCGCCGAAGAAGGACTTCTCGCCCCGCATCATCGACATCGTCGCCCCGATCGGCAAGGGCCAGCGCGCGCTGATCGTCGCGCCGCCGCGCACCGGCAAGACCGTGCTGATGCAGAACATCGCGCAGTCGATCACCATCAACCACCCGGAATGCTACCTCATCGTGCTGCTCATCGACGAGCGGCCGGAGGAGGTCACCGACATGATCCGCTCGGTGAAGGGCGAGGTCATCGCCTCGACCTTCGACGAGCCGGCCACCCGCCACGTGCAGGTCGCCGAGATGGTGATCGAGAAGGCCAAGCGCCTGGTCGAGCACGGCCGCGACGTGGTCATCCTGCTGGATTCGATCACCCGCCTCGGGCGCGCCTACAACACCGTGGTGCCGTCGTCGGGCAAGGTGCTCACCGGCGGCGTCGACGCCAACGCGCTGCAGCGCCCGAAGCGCTTCTTCGGCGCGGCCCGCAACATCGAGGAGGGCGGCTCGCTCTCGATCATCGCCACCGCGCTGATCGACACCGGCTCGCGCATGGACGAGGTGATCTTCGAGGAGTTCAAGGGCACCGGCAACTCCGAGATCATCCTGGACCGCAAGGTCTCGGACAAGCGCATCTTCCCGGCGATCGACATCACCCGCTCGGGCACCCGCAAGGAGGAGCTGCTGGTTCCCCCGGACGCGCTCAAGAAGACCTACGTGCTGCGCCGCATCCTCAACCCGATGGGCGTCACCGACGCGATCGAGTTCCTGATGGACAAGCTGCGCCAGACCAAGAGCAACGGCGACTTCTTCGACTCGATGAACACCTGAGCGTTTTCGGGCCTTCGGACGAAAAAGAAGGCCCCGATCCTTGGATCGGGGCCTTTTTCATATGCGCCGTACCTCTTCCCTCCCCCCTTAAGCGGGGGAGGGAGAAACCGCCCCGCCCCTCAGGTTCGTCGCCGCCGCCGCACCAGCAGGTTCAGCCCCTCGACGCCGGCCGAGAACGCCATCGCGGTGTAGATGTAGCCCTTCGGCACGTGCGCCCCGACGCCTTCGGCCATCAGCGTCATGCCCGTCATGATCAGCAATCCGGGCGCCCGCCTCACCCCGAGCGGGCTCCGGCGGATGAAGGCTGAAAGCTGCGCGGG